>JAEEPD010000044.1 GCA_016284575.1 Bacillota bacterium
TAAAGAGAGTCTTTTTCCCTCCATCCCGCATCACCTTGAATTCAGGGTTTCCAAGCAGCCTGCCAAGCCTCTCCCGGCTAACGGGCTCCCCGTCGAGAAGGACCTCGATCTCCTCCTCCCTGAAGGTTCCAACTCCCATGCTGGCACACTGAAGATTGGTTGGCACCAGCTTTGGATCCAGGTCCACCAGCCAGCAGAACACCGTATCCAGCGCCACCGGGTCCGCGGAGAACAGCAGCACATTCATCTCCGTGGGATCTCCCGCTCCCGGGCCATTGCCCTCCATGGCGACGATGCCGTCCATGATATTCAGAGCGGGCCCCTTGCAGCGGTGTATGTCACCCAGATAGCGGGCGAATTTGGAGGCATTGGGGTAGAGCACATGGCCCTGAGCCTTCCTTGGACCGCAGATGTAGCCGTAGACATTCTTCACGGCGCCGGTGATGCGCTCAAGGGCATGGGTCTTCATCTTGCAGAGATTGAAGATCACATCGGCCTCCGCCACCTCCCTGCAGAAGGGAAACTCCTTTGCTGTCTGTCCCTCCGGGAAGCTTACCATGACCTCCTGCGTCATTTCTGCAAACTCCGCACCGAAGATGTCGAGGCCCTTGCCATCCTCCTTGCCGTCCCGGCTCTCCAGCCCCAGTCCCTTAGCCACATGGGCGCCGCTGGCAGCCGCCGGAGAATCCCCGTATTTAACGCTGACGAAGCCCTCCTCCTGCAGTATGCGAAGGAAGCCCCTTATGACCGAGGGATGGGTGGCAATAGCCTTTGACTCGTCTCCCGGCTTAAGAAAATTCGGCTTTACCAGTATCTTCTGAGCCGTATCCGCAAACTGAGAAAGGCCCCCAAGCATGGAGATACCCTGCCTGAGCGCCCTGTAAACCTTTTCTTCGTCATAGCTTGTGCAGCTTACCACTGCAACTCTTGATCTTTTTTCCATGGAAGGACCACCGCTTTAAAAAACGCCCTCGATAAAGACCTTTATTCCGATAAGTATGAGTATTGTGCCGCCAAGAAGGCCCGCCTTTCCTGCCAGCTTTGGGCCCAGCCTGGTCCCTGCCTTGAGGCCGATGACGCAGATGAAATATGTGACGACAGCGATAATGGCAGAGGCTCCAAGGGCCTGTCCCGTATGGTAATCGGCTATGGTAAAGCCCACGGACAGGGCGTCGATGGAGGTGGCAATGCCCTGGATCATCAGGGCGCCGAAGCCCAGGCCCGCATGGGCCTCCTCCTTTTCCTCGATGTCGCCCTTAAGGCTTTCAAATATCATCTGACCGCCGATAAAAAGCAGCAGCAAAAGGGCTATCCAGGGAATGAAGGGGCGGAAGGCGTTGAAGGCCTCCACTATCATTCTGACGCAGAACCAGCCGATCAGAGGCATTATGAACTGGAAAAACGCGAAGCACAGGGGCACCCTGCCCAGTCTTGTCCGGTCCAGCTCGCTGCCGCTGCCTGAATACTTCAGCCCGTTGGCCACAGATACGGAAAAGGCATCCATGGCAAGGCCAACGCCAAGGGCAGCACTGGTTATGATAAATGATGCAAGTGAATCCATAATAACTTATCTCCTGATTTTGATATTATACAGCATGCGCTGCCGGGGAACAATAAAAAACTACGGCAGCAGTACAGCCTGCGGCGCAAATGGAAAAAACTCCAGCCGCAAAGCACGTGTGGCTGGAGGGAGGATGCAATTGCATTTAATTGCAGGCCATGCTCAGCAGTTTGCCCGGTCGGCAGCCTTTTCCGACAGGCTCGCAGCTGTTCTTGTATGGGCTATCGGCTTCCACTCAACACGGCCGAACATAGCAGCCAGGGAAACCGGGATGAATGTAAACATAAACAGTGGGAAGCTGAAGGTGTACAGGATCTTTTTCCCTGCAGAGCAGTCTATATGCTTCCATTCTGTGAGCGTGGTGATCAGCCCGATGGCAAAGAGAAACAGGTAGCCATGAGCCGCGAGCTCTGCCATGGAGTGAACTGCGATCATAACATCTTCCCCGACTATCGCCCCTGCGATTCCTATCGTTATGTTCAGAGAAAGCGAGAGCAGGGACAACACAAAGGCAGGCATTATCGACATACTCATGTCAAAGCAGGAGAAGCGCGTGACGGCGCTGCGGCAGGAGTCTCTCCCCGGCAGCAGGATGCCCTGCATCAGAGCTTTTCCGTACCGGCTGAAGACCTGCAGATAGCCTCTGGCCCAGCGCATCCTCTGGACCACGGACTGTTTGAAGGATACCGGCTGCTCATCGTAGAATTCCGCGTCCTCGCAGAAGGCTATCCGCCAGCCCTTTGTTATCCTGTCCGCGGTGAACTCTATGTCCTCTGTAAGCAGGTGAAAGGGCCAGCCGTCCAGATCCTCCCAGACCCTGCGGCTGAAGGCAAAGCCGGTTCCGGAGACCCCGCAGCTTAAGCCCAGCAGCTGCCTGGCATTATTCAGGTAGCGGCTTTCCCGAAGGAACCACAGTCCGTAGCCTGCGCTTATCCAGTTGTCGCCGTAATTCTTGCTGTTTCTGTAGCCGGTGACTATATCGCACCCCTGGGCAAAGGCTTTGCGCATGGCCTCCATATAGCCGGGGGCAGGGATGTTATCCGCATCGAAGACGTAATAGTGATCAAAGCCCTTCGGAAAATCCCTTTTAATGCATAGGAGCAGGTGCTCCAGAGCGTAGCCCTTACCCACCTCGATCCTGTTTTCCCTTACATACACGATGGCGCCCAGGTCTGCGGCCAGCCTTGCTGTATTGTCGCTGCAGTTGTCCGCGCATACAAAAATGTGAAGCCTGCAGTAAGCCGAAGCCTGCGCCTTCAGCGCTTTTATCAGGTCCCCTATGACGGCCTCTTCGTTTCTTGCGCAGATCAGGACAGCGGCGTTCGTGCCGTCTGCTGTTTTTTCTGCAGCCATGTCCCCTTCCCCGGCTTTTTCTCTGCGCCTCAGCACCCACACTGCCGGGATGTAAAGAAGCTGATAGGCATAGCAGAGCACAAAAACCAGCGAAATAAAAAAATTGACATTCCTAAGGATCTCCATTCTTATACCCCCTTTAAGTCCCTTTTGATGCCTTGATTTTAGGCCTTCAGTTTTTAAGAA
>JAEEPD010000045.1 GCA_016284575.1 Bacillota bacterium
TGGTATGTGGACAACCACGTCGAGGATCTTGAAAAGAACTGCTGCGCTCACGTGAACATCGACTCCGTGGGAGGCATGGATGCAGTCATTGTGGAGGAAGCTCCCGTCATGCCCCAGACCTGGAAGCTTGCAGAGGAAGCCATCAGGGAGATCTGCGGCGTTGAATTCACAGGAAAGAAGATCGCAAGAAACTCAGATCAGTCCCTCCTTGGAATCGGCGTAAGCTCAGTTTTCGGGACCTTCTCCGAGCAGGACGCAGAAGCAGCCAAGGATTCCATCTCCTTCAGATCCGGAAACACCTCAAAGGCCGGCGGCCTGGGCTGGTGGTGGCACACGGAGCACGACACCATGGACAAGCTGGATCCTGTGCTTCTTGAAAGAGACTGCAAGGTCTACATGTACACACTCTGGAAGCTGATGGATGACAACGCCCTGCCCCTGGTTCTGGCAGACGGCACCAAGGATATGCTGGCAACGATAAAGGCCCTTGGCGAAAAGTGCGGCAGCAGCTTCGATTTCTACGAGCTTGCGGCAAGAACTGAAAAGCTGGATCACCTGCTTGAAGGGCTTGACAGGCTGGCAGCAGACTGCAAAGACGATCCTGCAGAGATCGACCGAGTCTGCAGCATACAGCTGCGCGCAGCCCAGGTGCTGACACAGCTCATGTTCCACGAAGCCAACATCTACGACTTTGATAAATGCGGCGGCATCTATCCCATCCCGGCGCTTGCAGCAGGCGAAAGACTGGCTCTCTGCGCGCCCGGATCCAGCCGTTTCCACATGGCCAGGACGGAGCTCACCAGAGGCTGCAACAGAGTTAAGGTAGAGGAAAGAAAACTCATAGAATACTTGGAAAGCGTTTTATAAAAAACGGAGGAACCGATATGCTTGAAATGCTTAAGGAAATGACCATGATACCCGGCGCCTGCGCCCACGAGCAGCAGATAATCGGGTACATAAAAAACAGACTTCAGGGCAAGGTGGACAGCATGGAGACCGACGGGATCGGGAACCTGGTGGTCACCAAAAAAGGCGGAAAGCCCGGTCCTGACATCCTCATAACCGCCCACTCTGATGAGGTCGGCTTCTTCGTCACCAAAATCGAGCCGGCAGGCTTCATACGCTTTGAGCTCAGAGGCGGTCAGGACAACCGCACCCTGCCCCTGATGTCCGTGGTGATCAGCACCGACAAGGGACCTGTAAAGGGCCATATCGGCGCCATCTCCGCTCACCTGAGGCGCTTCGACAATCAGGAAAGAGTACGTCCCTACACCGAGCTCTACATCGATATCGGAGCCGAAAGCGCTGCTGAAGCAAGGGAAATGGGTGTGGCGGAAGGCGACCCCATAACCTGGGATACGGAGATAGAGCAGCTTGGAAAACACCGCATCAGAGGCCATGCCTTTGACGACCGTGTGGGCTGCGCCATGCTGATCGATGTTTTCGAGAGCCTGGACTTTTCCAAGGTCTCGGGTACAGTCTACGGACTTTTCACAGTGCAGGAGGAGGTCGGACTCTTCGGAGCAGGTGTAGCCGCGAAATGGCTCAGCGAGAAGGTGAACTTCGATGTCTGCATCTCCGTTGACACCACCCCCGCCAGAGATACCCTCGAAAGTGTAAATGACGGCGGTGTAAAGATAGGAAACGGCCCTGCCATAAAGATACTTGACATGACCTACGCAGCGACTCCTGCTGTATACAAGAGACTGCAGAAGCTGGCTGCGGATAACGACATCCCCTCCCAGCCCGATATCTGGATGGGCATCGGCACCGATGCAGGCGCCATCTTCAACAGCGGCAAGGGCGTCCCCACAGGCGGCATCTCCGTTGCCTCCAGAAACGCCCACTCCGCCAGGGAGGTAATAGATATCAGGGATCTGGATAACTCCCAGAAGCTTCTTAAGGCCTTCCTTATGGATGTTAAGGAACGCGGTGAATTCATAAAGTAAAAGCTATATAATTCTCTCCAATACAAAAGACCCGTGACCGGCAGCGTAATGCTCCGGTCATGGGTCTTTTTTGACTTTGTAATGGTGTCAGTATGCGCTACAGGATTATCATAGCGTCCCCGTAGGAGAAGAAGCGGTACCTCTCCTCCACCGCAACCCTATAGGCCTCCAGTATCTTTTCCCTGTCGTAAAGGGCCGATACCAGCATCATAAGGGTTGATTTGGGCAGGTGGAAGTTGGTTATAAGGCAGTCCAGGATCTTGTATTTATAGCCCGGGTAAATGAATATGCCGGTGCTTCCGCTGCCTGCATGCAGCACGCCGTCTTCGGTTCCTGCGCTTTCCACAGTGCGACAGCTGGTGGTGCCCACGCAGATGATCCTGCCCCCTGCGGCCTTTGTCTCGTTGACTATCCTTGCGGCCTCCTCGGAAACGGT
>JAEEPD010000046.1 GCA_016284575.1 Bacillota bacterium
GTCGAGTATCAGGTCGTTTACGAGAACGTTCTTATAAGGCGCCTTTCCCTTTATGAATGTAGCGATGGCCATCAGGGAGTAGAACCAGCCTCTGGTCTGGTCTATGCCTTCGCAGATGAAGTCCGCGGGGAAGCATTCCTTGTCGAATTCTTCCTTGTTCTCGAACGGATAGTGCATCTGGGCGAAAGGCATGGCTCCGCTGTCGAACCAGCAGTCCATTACCTCCGGGATACGGCTCATCTTACCGCCGCATTCGCACTTGATGTGGACGTCGTCCACGTACGGACGGTGCAGCTCGATGCTTTCGTCTATGTCTTCCATGGCGAGCTCCACAAGCTCCTTGCGGCTTCCCACGCATACGATCTTGCCGCAGTCCGGGCAGCGCCAGATCGGAATGGGTGTTCCCCAGTACCTGTTTCTGGAGATGGACCAGTCCTTGACGTCCGCCAGCCAGTTGCCGAAACGGCCTTCGCCCACGTAGGACGGATGCCAGCTTACGGTATTGTTGTTGGCTACGAGCTGGTCCCTAAGATCCGTCATGCGGATGTACCAGGACGGCTTTGCGTAGTAGACGAGCGGAGTGTCGCAGCGCCAGCAGTGCGGATAGTTGTGCTCCAGCTTCTGCTTGTCGTAGATCTTGTCTTCCGCGGCCAGCCACTTGATTATCTCTACGTCCAGACCCTCTTCCATTATGAAGCGGCCCTTCCAGGGTGTTGCGGTGTATTTGCCTTCCTCGTCCACGGGGTTGACCACGGCCACGCCGTACTTTCTTCCGGCTACGTAGTCGTCCTCGCCGAACGCGGGAGCGCAGTGGACTATACCGGTACCGTCTTCCGTGGTAACGTAGTCCGCGGTGCCTACGAAGAACGCCTTTCCGGGGATCTCGACGAACGGCATCAGCTGCTCGTACTCCATGCCCTCCAGGTCCGCGCCCTTCATCTCCTCAACGATCTTATACTCGCCGTGGGAGCCAAGGACAGCGTCCACTCTGGCCTTGGCCATGTAGTAGAACCTGCCGTTCTGCTCCGCCTTTACGTAGTCGATGTCCGGGCCTACTGCCAGGAACTCGTTGGCGGCAAGGGTCCACGCGGTGGTGGTCCATGCCATGAAGTATGTGTTCTCCTCGCCCTTCTTCTTGAACGGAACGTAGAGCGAAGTTACCTTTATCATCTTGTAGCCCTGAGCCACCTCGTGCGAAGCAAGTCCTGTTCCGCAGCGCGGGCAGTAAGGCACTACCTTGTGTCCTTCGTAGATGAGTCCGGCCTTGAAGAATTCCTTGATTATCCACCAGCCGGTCTCTATGTAGTTGTTGTCCAGGGTAATGTACGGGTGGTCCAGATCGATCAGATAGCCCATGCGGTGGGTCATGGTGCGCCACATGGATTCATAGGAAAATACGGAGTCTCTGCACTTTTCGTTGAACTCCTTGATGCCGTACTTTTCTATGTCCTGCTTGCCGGAGAAGCCCAGCTGCTTCTCGACCTCGATCTCCACGGGCAGTCCGTGGGTGTCCCAGCCGGCCTTGCGGCTGACCTTGTAGCCCTGCATGGTCTTGTATCTGAGGACTGAATCCTTCAGGGTTCTGGCCATAACGTGATGGATGCCGGGCTTGCCGTTGGCGGTGGGAGGTCCCTCAAAGAACTGGAATACCGGGCCGTCTTCTCTTTCGCTTACGCAGCGGTCCAGCAGCTTCTCCTGATCCCACTTGTCCGCCTGCTCCAGCTGAAGCTCGGCTATGGGTTTGTCTGATAAATTCTTGTACATATGATCCCTCTTTATTTTTCAGAGCCGAGGTTTTGGGGTCCTCGTTTTCCGCACGAAAACAAAGCCTCAGCCTAAACTGTCGAATAATTAAGTATAATGCCAAAACTGCCGCTTGTCCAGTTTATATTGAACATAAGCGGCAGCTTGTATCGTTTTCTTTCTCGGTTTTACGCAGTTTCGGGCTTCATGATCACCATTTGCCGGAATGGATGCGCTCAGAGGCTTCGGGCGCCAGCTGCGGCGGCCGCTCCGCATCATCCTTCGCCCAGCCCAGACCTATATAGCAGGGGAAGATCCAGCCCTCCGGCGCGCCAACAGCCTGCGAAACGAAATTCCTCTCATCGCCTACGGGTATGCGCATGGATGTGGCAAGCCCCTCGGCAGCGGCTGCAAGAAAGATGTTTTCGATAACGCACCAGATGCTGGCAAAGCTGTTGAGCATGTTGATAGGCAGCTCGCCATCAGTGGGGAGCTCCAGCTTCACGAGCTTCGCAAAGGGCGGCGCTGCCTTAAAGAAGGGCAGGATGACGCAGCCGCTTTCATTGAGCATGCTGTACTGCCTTGGAATGGCGATGCTGTACATGGCTCTCTGAGCCTTTACCTCCGGCGCGATCTCCTCCCCGGATGCCGCAAAGGCCGCTGCAGCGCCTGCAGGAGCCGAAGCCCCGGACGCACTTCCCTTCGCGAATTTCTCTGCCGCTGCCAGCGCAGCCTTTTTCTCCTCCTCTGTACGCAGGACCACGAACTCCCAGCTCCTGAGATGGTCATTGCTTGGAGCCTTCAGCCCGGCTCCTATGATGCGCTTAAGCACATCCTCTGGGACCTCCTTATCCAACAGATCCCTCACTGTCCTGCGTCTTTCTATTGCCTCATAAAATTCCATAAGTCCACCTCGCATCCTGCCTGCTATAAATATTCTTTATGAGCTAATGATATACTACCGGAGCGCTTTTTTCAATAAGCGCATCCTTGAGCATTTATGGACAGCGCTGTGCATGGGATGGTATACTGGATCAGTAAACAGTACTCACGCATAAGTGTCTGAAAAGGGAGTCCGTCATGAAAAAGACCGGTATTTTCAAAGCCATGAAGCTCTGCAGGGACTATCAGAGGATGGGACCTGAGCAGCGCCTTGCCCTTCAGCAGGCAAGGCTTAAAGAGCTGGTGAACCATGCAAGAAAGAACAGCCCCTACTACAGCAAGCTGTACAAGGACGTTCCAGAGGGTTTTGAGCTGCAGGATCTTCCGCCGGTAAACAAGAGGACGCTGATGGAGCACTGGGACGACTGGGTCTGCGACCGGAGGCTGACCCTGGACAGAGTCGAAGGCTTCATGGAAGACAAAAACAATATCGGCAGGCTGCTGGATGGCGAATATATGGTGTTCACCACCTCCGGCTCCACAGGAAACCCGCTGGTGGCGGTCGTCGACAGAAATGCCAACAGTATAATGGGCGGCATCAGCGCTGTCAGAAGCTACGCCAGGTCCGAGGATCTGAAGGCCTTCGTAAAGCGGGGAGGAAAGAGCATGGGCCTGTTTGCGGACGAGGGCTTCTACCTCGGTAACAGCAGCATCAGGTCCAGACTCCGCACCATGCCCTGGAAGAAAAAGCAGCTGGCGGTATCCAGCGCCCTCTATCCGATACCCAGAATAGTGCAGCAGCTCAACGAATTCCAGCCCGCCATGCTGGGCGGATATCCTTCCAATCTTGAGCTGCTCATAGATGAGGCGGAGGCCGGAAGGCTCCATATTTCTCCTGTCATAATCATGACCGGAGGAGAATACCTTTCCGACAGTCTCCGGAAACGACTGGCTGAGACCTTTCACTGCTACGTCCAGACCTCCTACTCCTGCACAGAGGGCGGCACCGTGGCCTGCGAGTGCAGAAAACAGCATTTTCACATCAATGACGACTGGCTGATAGTGGAGCCTGTGGACGCGGAGGGGAATCCCGTCCCGGACGGAGTTCTTTCAGACAAAATACTTCTGACCAATCTCTACAACTACACCCAGCCCTTCATACGCTACGAGCTGACGGACCGGGTGATAATGCACCATGAGCCCTGCGGCTGCGGCGATCCTTCGCCCTGGATAGAACTGGAGGGACGCACCGACGACGTTACCAGCTTCACAGAAGATGGGAGGGCAATAAAGATAGCCCCCCTTTCCGTCTATGCTGCGCTGAAGGAAGTCCACGAACTTCGGCGCTTCCAGCTGCTGGTGTACCCGGGGAATACAATAGAGCTCCGAATGGAAGAAAAAGAGGGCGTGGACAGGCAGGAAGCCTTTGAAAAGGCAAAGGAGCGCCTGAGAGCATATCTAAAGACCCAGGGCGTGCAGCATACCGAGATCTGCCTTTCAGAGGAAGCCCCAAGGCAGGACCCGGGCAGCGGAAAATTCAAACACATCATAAGAATGAAATAGAAAAAGGCTGCACCCTCACCGGTGCAGCCTTATCGATTACAAAGCCTATCTTCCTGCAACAAGATTCTTGCCGTAGCAGTCAGGGAATCTGCCTGCAATAATGCGTATGATATCGAAAACATAACCTATGCCGAAAAGTCCTGCGGTGAACAGGTAAAGAAGCCCCATCCTGTAGCGCCTGACATAGAAATAATGAACGCCGAATATACCGAACATTACGCAGAGTATGACGGCAGCCACCCAGCTGAAGGAGGACATGTTTTCAGGTTCAGCCTCCTCCATGCTTCTCAGCATGCGGCTCTTTCTTGGGTAGATGATGGCCACTGTTAGGGCACCGAAGAACAGCAGGAATACAAACACTCCTGCAAACAGATCCGAAACGCGGCTGTCAGGTATGACAAAGCCGAAGAAGAAGCTTGCCGCCATCGCGCCCACCCAGTAAAGAAGGTATTTTTTCCATTGGGCCAGCTTTTCCTCGTGAGCCTGGTTTTCCTCGGTGAAATACCTGAACTTTTCCTTTTCAAGCTCCACCGCCCTTACCTGGGCTTCGTTTATGAGCCTGGTACGCCTTTCGTTGGGATTGTCAATAAAAATTTTAGTTCCGCAGTACTTGCAGAAGTACTGGTCCTGCTGCTCGTTGAAATGAAGCTCAGCTCCGCAGGATGGACATTTAAGATCTATAATGCTTGCCATGTCTTCCCCCGATAATTGATCCCTTATCCTTTGAATTATATAATCATTTGCGCAGTCTGTCCAGCACAGCATAGATGACGCTGCTGCCAAAGCCAAGGGCTGCGAGCTTTCTTGCAACCTTGGCAAGAAGCTTATCATCCATCTCTTTTCCAGCCGCCATGCGCTCCGCCTGAGCCATGGCCAGATCCATCTCAGAGGGCGCGTTTTCATCATCGGACTCTGCTCCGAAGGCCGCCTGGGAAGCCGCCTTATCGATGCCCTTTTTAGCCAGCTCGCTTTCTATGCGGAAGCGTCCCTTGCCCTGATCGCGGGCCCTGCTTATATATCTGGCAGCGTAGGCAGCATCGTCCAGGTAGCCCCGCGCCTTAAGAGCCTCCGTTGCTGCCGCGATATCCTCCTCAGGGTAGCCCTTAAGCTTCAGCTTCTGCCTGAGCTCTCTTTCGCTCAGCATACCCCGGTCCAGAATGCCTGCAGCTGCCTCAAGGGC
>JAEEPD010000047.1 GCA_016284575.1 Bacillota bacterium
GCCGCCCTTGACCTTACGAAGGGTCTTGATGAGGGAAAGTCCTGCACCTACAGCGGGATTGGCGCCTGCTGTACCCATTACAATAAAGGAGGCGCAGTCCTGACCGTACTGGGTCATGAAGTTTCTGATGATAAAGGATCCCATGCTGTGGCCCAGCACGTGATGAGGCACACCGGGGAATTCCTCCTGCAGCACCCTGTTCATCTTTTCCTCGTCATCGGTCATGTATTTCCAGCCGTTGGCTTCGCCCATGTAGCCTCTGTCCTCCACAGAGCAGCTTCTGCCGTGGCCTATATGGTCCGTGCCCGCCACAGCTATGCCGTATTCATTCAGATACTGGGCAAAATCCGCATAGCGCTCTATGTACTCCGCCATTCCGTGGATGATCTGAAGAGTGGCCTTCACCTCCCCTTCGGGCAGCCATTCGGTATAAAACACAGTATTGAATCCGTTTGAACTTGTAAAGCTTCCTTCTTTTTTCATATCGGTTCCTCCGCTTAAAACAATTCTGTGATTCAATTATATGCTCTTGACGCTTTTTTATCAATCTCTTTTGAGTATGCGCTTAAGATACTGGCCGGTGTATGAGCCGGGGACCTGAGCCACCTCCTCAGGTGTGCCCTGGGCTATGACTCTGCCGCCCCTCTCGCCTCCGTCGGGACCCAGATCTATGATATGATCCGCCGTCTTTATCACGTCCAGATTGTGCTCTATGACGATTATGGAATTGCCTGCGTCCACCAGCTTCTGCAGCACGTCGATCAGCTTCTCCACGTCGGCGAAATGAAGGCCCGTGGTGGGCTCATCCAGTATGTATAGGGTCTTTCCGGTGCTGCGCCTTGAAAGCTCTGTAGCCAGCTTGATGCGCTGAGCCTCGCCTCCTGAAAGCTGCGTCGAGGGCTGACCCAGCTTTATGTAGCCAAGGCCCACCTCGTGCAGGGTCTTTATGTAGCGGCTGATGCCGGGGATATCCCTGAAGAAATCCAGCGCCTCGTCCACGCTCATCTCCAGCACGTCGTAAATGTTCTTTCCCTTGTATTTGACCTCCAGGGTCTCGTGGTTATAGCGCCTGCCGTGGCAGACCTCGCAGGGCACGTATACGTCCGGCAGGAAGTTCATCTCTATCTTGATTATGCCGTCGCCGCTGCAGGCCTCGCAGCGTCCACCCTTCACGTTGAAGCTGAAGCGCCCCTGATCGAAACCTCGTATCCTTGCGTCCTGGGTCTGGGCAAACAGAGCTCTTATTGGCGTGAAGACTCCTGTATATGTGGCAGGATTGCTGCGGGGAGTCTTTCCTATGGGGCTCTGGTCTATGTCTATGACCTTGTCTATGAACTCAAGGCCTGTGATCTCCCTGTGAGCGCCTGGCCTTGCCTTGGCCTTGTACATGCTCTGGGCCACGCTCTTGTAGAGTATGTCATTTATAAGGGTGGACTTGCCTGAGCCGGATACGCCTGTGATGCAGACGAATTCGCCCAGGGGGAACTCCACGTCGATATCCTTGAGATTGTTCTCCCTTGCGCCCTTCACCCATATGGAATTGCCGTTCCCCTGACGGCGGAATTCGGGGATCTTTATCTCCCTCTTGCCGCTCAGGTACTGGCCTGTGATGGATTCCGGGCAGTTCTTGATGTCCTCCAGAGTGCCCTGAGCCACCAGGTAGCCGCCCTGCTCGCCGGCGCCGGGGCCGATGTCTATGATCTGATCCGCAGCCTCCATGGTCTCCTGGTCGTGCTCGACTATCACCAGGGTATTGCCCAGATCCGTCAGGCTCCTGAGAGCCTGCAGCAGCATGTGATTGTCCTTCTGATGAAGGCCTATGGAGGGCTCATCCAGTATGTACATGACCCCCACAAGGGAGGAGCCGATCTGTGTAGCCAGCCTTATTCTCTGGCTCTCGCCTCCGGAAAGGCTGGCAGAGGCTCTTGCCAGGGTAAGATAATCCAGACCCACCTCGATCAGGAACTTGAGCCTTGCGACTATCTCCTTGAGTATGAGCCTTGCTATGGACATGTGCTTTTCGCTGAGATGATTGGGAAGATCCTCTGTGAACACCAGGGCGTCCCTTACAGCCATCTCGGTGAATTCGATTATGTTCTTTCCTCCGACGGTGACCGCCAGTATCTCCGGGCGCAGCCTTTTGCCCTTGCAGGAGGGACAGAGGTCTATGGACATGTAGTCCTCCAGCTTGGCCTTGATCGCCTCTGAGCTGGTATAGCCGTGGCGGCGCATCAGGTTTGGTATGATGCCCTCGAAGGTATCGTGTCTGTGGGATATGCTGCCGTCCCGGCGCACGTAGCCGTAGTCCAGCTTGCGGCCGCCGGTGCCGTATAAAAGCTCGTGCCTGAAGGCCTCCGGCAGATCCTTATAGGGGGTGTCCAAGGTCACCTTGTGGTAGTCCGCCAGAGCCTGGATCAGCTGCTTATAGAAGCCCGCGTACTCCATGGAGGCGAAGGCCTTGGTGAGGGCTCCAGCGTTTATGGAAAGCTTGGGATCCTCTATTATCAGGTCCGGATCCATGCGCTCGATAAAGCCCAGGCCGTTGCACTCGGGGCAGGCTCCAAAGGGCGAATTGAAGGAAAAGTCTCTTGGCTCCAGCTCGCCCAGACTCACCCCGTGCTCCGGACAGGCCAGCTTGGTGGAGAACTCCAGCTCTCTGCTGTCGTCACCCTTTTGCACCAGCGCCGCGCAGAGTCCGTCGCCCTGGCTCACTGCCAGTTCGATGGCTTCAGATAGTCTCCCCTGCTGGCCGTCGCGGACTACTATTCGGTCGACTACGATATCTATGCTGTGCTTGTAGGTCTTGGCAAGCTTTATCTCATCCTCTCCAAGAGTCTTGATCTCCCCGTCCACCCGGACACGGACGAAGCCTTCGCGCTGAATGCGTTCAAGGATTTTTTCATGCTGTCCCTTCTGGGCTCTGATTACAGGAGCCAGCACGGTGATTCTGCTGCCTTCTCCCTGTCCCATCAGCTGTTCCACGATCTGATCCACGGTCTGGCTGCTTATCTCTCTGCCGCAGATCGGGCAGTGAGGAATGCCAGTGCGGGCATAAAGCAGACGCAGATAGTCGTAGATCTCCGTGACAGTGCCCACAGTGGACCTGGGGTTTTTGGAGGTGGTCTTCTGGTCTATAGAGATGGCGGGACTCAGGCCGTCTATGGAATCCACGTCCGGCTTGTCCAGCTGTCCCAGGAACATTCTGGCATAGGCAGAAAGGCTTTCCACATAGCGCCTCTGGCCTTCTGCATAGATGGTATCAAAAGCCAGGCTGGATTTTCCCGAGCCCGAAAGGCCGGTCACCACAACCATTTTGTCCCTTGGAATGGTAATATCCAGATTCTTAAGATTATGGGCTCTGGCGCCCTTTATTACGAGATCTGTCTGCATGATGTTAATACTTGTATGGCAGGCCCTGCTGCAGGCCCGCTCCGATAAGACGAAATAAAGCAGAGTACCGGTATTGATACTCTGCAATTATACACTAAACAATTTTAAAAACAAATGTTTTTCTGTAAGAATTCCGGGCGATTTTTGACTCTCCGGCTCCTTCGCAGCCTGCTACTGTCCGGTGGACAGCTCAACCATCACTATCGACCCGTCGTAGCCGCTGAGCTCTATGAGATAGAACCGGGTGGCGCCGGTGAGAGGATCCGTGTAGGACAGGGCATTGTTGGGAGAGTCTCCCGGGAAGAGCATCTTCACCTTCAGGGGCACCTCGCCCTTGAATTCATCCTGCTCGTACATGAGGTTCACGCCGAATGACACCTGACCGGAGGCAGTAACGTCCTTGATGAAGGCGTTGTAAAACTTGAAATCCTTCAGGTCTCTGATGGCGGTGAAAAGCACCTCAACGGAATCGGGGTCGTCAAAGGCCTCGAATTCGTTATGCTCTCCGATGTCGTAGGGAAGATCGCTGACGAAATTGGCATAGATCCAGTCGATCTTCTCAGGCTCCACATATTCGTGGGTCAGGAGCTCGGCTCCCATGCCCTGCTCAAAGGTCAGGGTGCCGGGTCTGTTCTCATCCCAAATCAGGCAGGCATTGTCCGAATAAAGCTCGTTGTTTTCCAGGTAGAGGTCGAAGTGAGGGCCTTTTACCCCCTCCGCATTGGCCTCCTCAGTGTACTGCAGGTAGCCCTCAAAGTCTCCTCCAAGGCTCTTCATCGCAAAGCCGCCGTTCTCGTAGATCTTGAACTGAAGAAGGCCGTTTTCGCTGTACCAGTCGCCGACTATAGGCTCGAAGACCTTGGTATCGGCCTGCTCGCCTCCCTGTCCTTCGTTCTGGCTGCCGGTGCAGCCCGCAAGAAGAAGCACAAGGCAGAGTAAAGTTATTGTAAACAATTTCTTTTTCATGTTTTTTCCTCCGGTGAAATATATTTAAATAATTATATCACGCAGAGGCTCATGTTTCAAAGTGTTTACCAATGCTCTGCAGTGTTATTGCCATATTCCGGAATGCTTCGAAAGCTTAGCCCTGCCGGGGTCCTCGCTGAGGCGCTGACGCAGGAAGGCTTACAGATAATCATCCTGAGCCCTGCATTGCCGCTTCAAAGTCATTGGAACGGGCCCCAATACCTGCCCCTTTCATCTGACACTGTCCCTTCAAAAAAATATGGCCAGCCCTGTGCTTAAGGCTGACCATTCTGCATTATCCTCTGTATCTCACGGACCTTCCGAGACTTCCGTCCATCACTCTGCCGTTCTCCGCGGCGATGCGGCCGCCTATCAGCACGCAGTCTATGCCCTCCGGCACTCTGACGGGCTCCTCGAAGCTGGACCCGTCCTTTATGCGGTCGTAATCGAATATGACTATATCTGCATCGCAGCCCTTACGGAGGCTGCCCTTCTGCGTCAGGCACAGACGTTCCGCAGGCATGGAGGTCATTTTTGAGATGCCCTCCATGAGCCCCACCTTGCCAGTCCTTACGTAATTTGCGATAAAGCGCGGGAAGGTGCCGGAAACTCTGGGATGGCCCTTGTCTCCGAGAAGCATGCCGTCGCTTCCCAGCATCACCATCGGATGGCGCAAGGCCATCTCCACATCCTCCTCCTTCATGAAGAAGCCTATGGTCAGGTCCTCCGGGGCGTTCGCCCTCTCCCAGTCGAATATCTCCTTTGTGCAGCGCTGTCCCGCATGGCGGCCTGTGGCCATCATTATCGAATCGTAGCCCGCCTGATAATCATCCATGCAGCCCTCGTCGTAGACCGCGGCGCCGATGGTGGTGGAAAAGGCGTTGTAGGGATAGCAGTCGCAGGCTATGTCAGTGCCAGTGGCCCTGTAGCCCTCGAGCTCCTTAAGCAGCTGAGCCATCTGGCCGTAGCCGCCCATGCTGCCGAGGTGGGATATCTGGACGCGGCAGCCGGTCCTCTGCGCCATGTCGTTCATCTCCCTGACAGATGCAAAAACCTTGCCCACATCTCCCCGCACGTGGCTGGAAACCAGGCGTCCCGAGGGTGTGCAGAGGCCTGCAAGCTGCAGTATCTCAGGGGTCCCGGTTCCGGGGATATATTCCAGTCCGAAGGAAACTCCCATGCAGCCCGCCTCCAGGCGCGTCCGCACGAGCTCCTCCATCCTGCCGATGAGCGCCTCATCCGCAGGGCTGTATCTGTCCGTGAACCCGCACTCTCCCCTTACCCAGCTGTGGCCGACGAAAAGGGCCAGATTCACCATGTTCCCGTGGCTGTCTATGTAGTCCAGCATGCGGGCGGGATCTGCCCTGTTGGAGCCGCAGTTGCCGCCTACGGCGGTGGTGACACCCATCAGCAGCATGGAGCGGAATGTGTCCTGCTTCAGCACGCCGTCCTCTCCGAAGGAGTCCTCGTGCATGTGGATGTCGATGAAGCCGGGCGTGACCATGTGCAGCTTCGCATCGATCACCAGATCGGCCTCAGGCTCCTCATTGGTGATACCGACTATCCTGCCGTCCTCGCAGAGCAGATTCCCGTAGGCATCGATATTCTGTGAAGGATCTACTATCCGTCCGTTTTTTATTAGTGTTTTCATTTCTTAATCCTCAGATTATTACGACGGCTCGGCAATCACTGGATGCGGGCTCTCGCCGTGATCTGAAGCGCCTCAAGCTTCGTCTTCGACTCGCTTTCGTCGGCAGATCTGGCATAGGCCCCATCAGCAGTTCTGCCTTCGCCTGGCGGCTCGGCAATCACTGGATGCGGGCTCTAACTTCCATCATGCGGTCACGCAGCATGGCGGCGCGCTCGAACTGCAGGTCCTTTGCGGCGGCCTTCATTTCCTTCTCCAGCTTGGCCGCGTAGTCCTTCAGCTCGCCCTTGGTGAGCTCCAGCAGATTCTTTCCGCCCAGCTCGTCCAGCTGCGTCTCCACCCTGCGGGTGACCTCGATAATGTCCCTGACGGACTTTTTGATGGTCTCCGGGGTGATGCCGTGCTCCTTGTTGTAAGCCTCCTGCACCTCACGGCGTCGGGCAGTCTCATCTATAGCCACCTGCATGGCATGACTGATGCTGTCGGCGTACATTATGACATGGCCCTCGGCGTTTCGCGACGCGCGGCCAATGGTCTGTATCAGCGAGGTCTCGGTCCTGAGGAAGCCCTCCTTGTCCGCATCGAGTATAGCCACAAGCGACACCTCCGGCAGGTCCAGGCCCTCCCTCAGAAGGTTGATGCCAACAAGAGTGTCGAAGACGCCCAGGCGCAGATCCCGAAGTATCTCGTTACGCTCGAGCGTGTCCACATCCGAATGCATGTAGCGCACCTTGAGCCCTGCCCCCTTAAGGTAATCAGTAAGGCTTTCCGCCATTTTTTTCGTAAGGGTGGTGACCAGCACGCGGTTGCCCTTTGCCACCTCTTTGTTGATCTCACCGATCAGGTGGTCAACCTGGCCCTCCGTGGGGACCACCGTGATGGGCGGATCCAGAAGTCCCGTAGGCCTTATGAGCTGCTGAGCGCTGATGCCCCCGCTCATCTCCTTTTCGTAATCCGCAGGAGTCGCTGAAACATAAACTATCTGATGGACCTTCTGGTTGAATTCGTCGAAACGCAGCGGCCTGTTGTCCAGGGCCGATGGCAGTCGGAAGCCGTATTCCACCAGCGTGGTCTTGCGGCTGCGGTCTCCGTTGGCCATGGCCCTGAGTTGGGGCAGCATGGCATGGGACTCGTCGATTATGACCAGAGAATCCTCGGGGAAGTAGTCCAGCAGCGTAAAGGGCGTAGCCCCCGGCGGGTTCCCCGCCAGATGCCTTGAATAGTTTTCTATGCCCTTGCAGGAGCCTATCTCCCGCAGCATTTCAAGGTCGTAGCGGGTGCGCTGCTCAAGGCGCTGGGCTTCAAGAAGCTTGCCCCGGTCCCTCAGCCACACCAGCCTCTCCTCCAGCTCCGCCTCTATGGTCTCCAGCGCCCTTGCCATGTTTTCGGGACTGGTGGCATAGAGGGATGCGGGGAAGATGGCCACATGGTTTCTTATGCCTGTGATCTCACCCGTCACCGGGTTCATGTCCTTGATGGATTCCACCTCGTCACCGAAAAGCTCGATGCGCACGGCGGATTCGGAGCCTGCGGGGATGATGTCGATTATGTCCCCTCGTACCCGGAAGGTGCCCCGCTCAAAGCCCATGTCGTTACGTGTATACTGTATGTCTGTCAGCTTTCTGAGTATCTCGTTCCTGCCCTTCTGCTGGCCAGGCCTCAGAGACAGCATCTGGTTCTTGTAGTCCACAGGGCTGCCCAGGCCGTAGATGCAGGAGACTGAGGCCACGATAATAACATCCCTGCGCTCTGCCAGAGACGCAGTCGCCGAATAGCGCAGCCGGTCTATCTCCTGATTGATGTCCGAGTCCTTTTCGATATAGGTGTCCGTGGAGGGCACGTAGGCCTCAGGCTGGTAGTAATCGTAGTAGGAAATAAAATACTCCACGGCGTTCTCCGGGAAGAATTCCTTGAATTCTCCGCAGAGCTGGGCTGCCAGAGTCTTGTTGTGGGAGATCACAAGGGTCGGCTTGTTCACCTGAGCTATGACGTTGGCCATGGTGAAGGTCTTTCCGCTTCCGGTGACTCCCAGCAGGGTCTGGTGACGCTTTCCGCTTTCGATGCCATCCACCAGACGCCTGACAGCCTCCGGCTGGTCTCCCATCATTTTAAAATCCGAAACCAGTTTGAACTTATCCATTTATTATCTCGTAAAGCTCTGAGGCCCCATCCTTTGTTACATGCTCGGGTGTGGAGAGCACCTTAACCTTCAGCTCGGATGTACCGAATCTGATCATGACGATGTCCCCCACCGATACCTGGGCGCCGGGCTTGACCTGCTTGTCATTTATGAAGATCCTGGCCTCTTCGCAGGCATCGTGAGCCACAGTCCTGCGCTTGATAAGCCTGGATACTTTAAGATATTTGTCTATACGCATTCATTACCTCCACTTTGATAACAATATATTTTATCATATCTGCAAGCCCTTTTACATATAAGTGCCCCACTTTTGCATATTCTTTTCAATATCGGGAGCCTGACAAAAGGACAGTTCTGTTTGGCATATGATTTTGACGGGTGACATAAGGAGGGCACCCGTGCACTGAGCTTAAGCGATGTGCATGGGAGGATGCCTTGTGGCAGGACCCGTCAAAATATTCTTTAATTGTGACAAACAGAACCGTCCCCATTGTCACCAAAACAAAAGAGAGACCCAAAGGGTCTCTCCTTAATTGCTTTCAGATTGCTATTACTTGTTTACAGCATCCTTAAATGCCTTGCCGGCCTTGAATACGGGAGCATTGGAAGCAGGGATTTCCACAACCTCACCCTTCTTCTGGGGATTTCTGCCAGTGCGAGCCTTGCGCTCTCTGACTTCAAAGGTACCAAAACCAACGAGCTGTACCTTGCCCTTGCTGGCGAGTTCTTCTTCTACTGCGTCGATGAAAGAGTTAACGATCTCTTCGGTAACCTTCTTCTTCTGATTTGTGGATTCTGCGATCTTTGCTACTAATTCAGCCTTATTCATGATATTCCTCCTGATAATTTATTTCAGGGCCTGGTGCCCTGCTCAACATTGAGTATTGTTGCACACATATTTGAAAAAGTCAATAAGGATAAAGTCTAAAATCCTTTATTTTTAAGGCTTTTTTGATAGTTTTATCTTATAAACCTCCTCAGGAGCCCCGCTATGCGTTTCCCCTTCGGCATGTTCTCCAGCTCCTCCATAGTAATTGACTTTGTGGCGAACACCAGGACCACATAGGCAAGCACGCCCACACCGATGGCAAGGGCTGTGGAGACCATGTTTCCCGCAAATCTGTGGAAGAGCTCGTAGCTCAGCCTCGCCAGAGCCCCCATGCAGCCCGCGGCAATGGCAGGCTTCACAAAAATGGCAACGTAATCGTATCTGGTGCCTGTGAAGCGGCTCACATGCCACAGATTAAGAATGGCAGCCACCAGATAGGCGCTGGCAGTGCCGATGGCTGCGCCCTTCACGTTCAGCGCAGGAACAGCGGTCAGGAAATAGTTGACCCCTATCTTGAACAGAGCACCGAAGCACAGGTCTATGACCGGAAGATGCTGCTTTCCTATGCCCTGAAGAGTACCGGTGGTGGCATGCACCAGGGACAGGAAGATAACGCCCATGGCCAGAATGGCAAGGCAGGCGGAAGCGCTCTGGGCGCTGGCCTGCTGCCTTGGATAGAGCAGCAGCATGATGGGCTTTGCAAGGGCCATCATGCCAAAGGCGCAGGGCGTTGCAATAAGCATGGCGTAGCGAAGACCCAGAGAGATGTTTTTCCTCATGAAATCCAGCTCTCCCCTCTTGAAGGCGGAGGCCACCACAGGCACAAGGCTCATGGAGACGGCCTGGGTGAATACCTGGGGCAGATTGATGATGGGCGCCGCCATGCCTGTCAGCTGGCCGTAAAGAGCCCTTGCGCTGTCGGAGTCGTAGCCGATGGAGATCAGCCTGCTCTTGACCATGGCGGTGTCGATGGAATTTATGATGGGCATCACCGAGGATCCTATGGTGATGGGTACTGCGATGGTGAGTATTGTCCAGAGTATGGACTTTATGCTTTCTTCATCTGCGCTGTTGTCCAGCCTGAGCTCCGCCGCGATGGTCCTGCGGTTGGCCAGATAGATGAGGCCTATGCATATGAAGCCGAAGATGCCGCCCGCTGTGGCGCCGAAGCTGGCTCCCGCAGCAGCAAAGGGCAGACCCTTTGGAAGAAGATAGATGGCAAGGCCAAGGCCCGCCGCAACTCTGAAGAGCTGCTCCACGAACTGGGATATGGCCGTGGGACGCATGTTCTGCCGCCCCTGGAAAAAGCCCCTGTAGGAGCCCATCAGAGGGATAAAGATCAGTCCCAGGGCAAGGGCCTGCATGGCATATACCGCGTCAGGCTCCTTTATCATGCGGGTCACCGCGCCTGCCCCGAAATAGAGTATGCCTGCGCTGATGAGACCTGTCAGGAAAAGCAGCAGAGAAGAGACCCTGAAGACCTTATAGGCTGCCTTCGGCTTGTCGAGGGCATAGCGCTCCGCCACCATCCTGGAGATGGCGGTGGGTATGCCCGCAGTGGCAAGGGTAAGAAAGAGCACATAAATAGGATACGCCGTCTGGTAGTAGCCCATGCCGTCGTCCCCTATTATATTTGCCAGCGGAATACGGAAAGCTGCGCCAAGGACCTTTACCAGCAGGCCGGCAAGGCCAAGGATCACAGCTCCCCCTACGAACGATCTATTCTTTTTGTTGGTTTCTTCGCTGCTCATAAAATAGTGTCGATGTTTTCAAGAAGGCTGAGGCAAAGAGACTGACAGTAGGAGCCGGTCTCGGGCTTGTAGGCCTCGCCCAGCACTTCGGAATTGCTCATGATGCGGAAGCCCAGGAAGGGTATCTGCAGTCTGGAAGCCACATGAGCCGCCGCATAGGTCTCCATATCCTCTGCATCGGTGCCGAATTCCTCCCGGATGGCGTCGATAGCTTCTTTGTCCTTGTTCCAGATATCGCCTGAGCCTATGCAGCCCAGCATGGACTTGCCGGAGCCGTATTCGGTCATGGGACAGGGTATACCCAGCTCCTCGCACTCGTATCTGGAGCTGAGTATGCGGTTGAAGTGGGAGGCCGCCCTGCTGGAGAGCAGAGGATCCGTGAAGATCTCCGGATCGTCACCGAAATAATTATTGATGCTTGCAGTGCTGGATGCCACCACCACATCCCCCACGTGAAGCTGAGGATTGTGGGCGCCTGCGGTACCCAGATTGATGATAAGGTCCGGCTTGAAATAGTCTGCGGCAAAGGCTACTGAAGCGGTGCCGTTGACCATGCCTATCTCGGTCTTGAGGACCGCCACGGTCTTGTCCTCTATCATGCCCAATACCAGAGTATAGCCGGCGACCTCAAGTCTTTCCGGCTGGTCCAGCTCCTCCATAAGGTCGAGGATCTCGCTGTCCATGGCTGCTGATATAAGAATACGTTCAAAGCTTCTCATGTCGTATACCTCCTCATCCTGCAGTATCGGTCGGAACTTAATTATACATCTATGCGGTCATAACATCAAGCATGGAAAGTGCGGTTCCCTGGGCCGTATCGCCAAGGATCTGCAGCCTGATCTTGGGCTCTCTGCCGCCGAAGAAGCTGAGGCGGTTTCCGAAGCTGTCCACCAGGCGGCCCAGCATCTCGGGATCCAGAGCGTTCTGCTCCTCAAACAGCAGGACGATGTCGTTTCTCTGCTGCATGACCTTCGAAACGCCGCAGCGGGAAGCCTTGTTTCTTATCATGGCAATATCCATAAGGTTTTCCGTCTCCCTCGGGATGTCTCCGAAGCGGTCGATGAGCTCGTCCGTAACCTCCGAGCGGTCGTCCTCGTTGTAGATCGAAGAGATGCGCTTGTACATTTCCAGGCGGGTTATCTCGTCGGCGATATAGCGCTCCGGCAGGAAGGCTGCAACAGCCAGCTCCACGGAGCTGTCCGCGTTCAGGCTGTCCTTTGGCAGGGCTTCGCCCTTCAGCTCTCTTACGGCTTCATCCACCATGCGGCAGTAAAGCTCGTAGCCTATGGAGAGCATGTGGCCTGACTGCTCTATGCCAAGGATATTGCCCGCACCCCGAAGCTCCAGGTCCCTCATGGCGACCCGAAAGCCCGCGCCGAACTCCGTAAACTCCCTTATAGCCCTGAGCCTCTTTTCCGCCAGCTCGGAAAGCACCTTGTCCTTCTTGTAGAGCAGGTAGGCGTAGGCCATGCGGTTGGAGCGCCCCACTCTGCCCCTCAGCTGGTACAGCTGGGACAGGCCGAAGCGGTCGGCGTCCATAATAATAATTGTGTTAACATTGGGTATATCAAGGCCTGATTCGATGATGGTCGTGGCGACGAGCACATTGCTTTCGCGGTTGACGAAATTCATCATCACGTCCTCCAGCTCCCGCTCGCTCATCTGTCCGTGGCCTATGCTGACCCTGGCCTCCGGCACCAGATCCTGAATCTTTCTTGCCATGGTCTGTATACCGCGGACGCGGTTGTATACGAAATAGACCTGTCCGTCCCTGTCAAGCTCCCTGCGGATGATATTGGCCATCATGGCGTCGTCCTGCTCCATTACGTAGGTCTGGACAGGATAGCGGTCCTCGGGCGGCTCCTCGATCACGGACATGTCCCTTATGCCGATGAGGGACATGTGCAGAGTCCTGGGTATGGGTGTAGCAGAAAGGGTGAGCACGTCCACGTTGTGCTTAAGCTGCTTTATGGCCTCCTTGTGCTCCACGCCGAAGCGCTGCTCCTCGTCCACCACAAGAAGCCCAAGATCCTTGAACTTAACGTCCTTTGACAGCAGCCTGTGGGTGCCGACTATAAGGTCGATCTCGCCTTTTCTGAGCTTGTCTATGATCTCCCCCTGCTGCTTGTCCGTTCTGAAGCGGGACAGCATCTCTATCTGGAAGGGGTATTCCTTAAAGCGTTCAAGGAAGGTATGGTAGTGCTGATTAGCGAGAACTGTGGTGGGTACCAGAACCGCAGCCTGCTTGCCCTCCTCCAGGCACTTGAAAATGGCCCTTGCAGCCACCTCGGTCTTTCCGTAGCCCACGTCTCCGCAGAGCAGACGGTCCATGGCCTTGGGAGACTCCATGTCCTTTTTTATCTCTTCTGTGCAGCGCAGCTGGTCATCTGTCTCCTCATAAGGGAAGGAATCCTCGAACTCCTTCTGCCAGGTGCTGTCGGGGCCAAACTGGTATCCGGGCTCCGCGGCTCTCTGGGC
Organism: Bacillota bacterium; assembly: GCA_016284575.1. Lineage (GTDB taxonomy): Bacteria > Bacillota > Clostridia > Peptostreptococcales > Anaerovoracaceae > RGIG2707. Next base: position 13,203 of record JAEEPD010000047.1, read on the forward strand.
TGAAAGCCTGAGGAAATCCTCAGCCATGTCCTTTATGGCGGCCTTGGCCCTTGCCTTGGTCATAGCCCAGTCGCTGCCGGAAAGCCTGTTTATCTTAGGCTCAACGCCCTCTGAGCCCACATATTTCTGGACCGATTCCATCTGGTCCACGGGTATGTAGAGCACATCGCTGCCGGCGTATTCGATGCGCAGATAGTCTCTGGTGCTGCCGTCCACCGTCAGCTTCTCGATTCCCGCGAAGCGGCCAACACCGTGGTTTTCGTGCACCACGTAGTCGCCTTTTTTGATGTCGGTGAAGGCCTTTATCTCCTGGCCCCGCCTGCGGCTCTTTCGCCTTGTGCGCTTCACATTGGAGAAAACGTCGGATTCAGACAGGAAGAGCACCTGATCCGCAGGATACTCGGCGCCAGCTGAAAGGCTTCCCAGCCTCAGCTGCACCCTGCCCTCCAGTCCCTCTCTCTCGAAGAACTCCTTCAGGTTATCGATGCGTTCGTCGCTGCCGCAGCAGATGGTAATGCTGTAGCCTTTGGAAATGTAGCGCTTAAGCTCTGTCCTCAGCACATCCATGTGGCCTGAGAACACCGGAGCCTGCATGGATTCCACGTGGATAAGCTCATCCAGCCTGTCCGTATAGCGTATCTGCTGGGAAAAGGGCGTGGTAAAGTAAAGGTCGAAGGCAGCATCGCTTCCGTCCTTTGATGTGTTGGGACCTGAAGCCAGCTCCTTCAGCCTGTAAAGGTCCTCCGGCTGAGGATTGGAATCGAAGTCCTTCGGCACTGCCTGATATCTTTCAAGCATCTGCTTCTGGTTCTCCCCATCGTCCTCCAGATAAAAGTCCAGAGTCTCCGCGATGCGGCTGGGGTCGTCCACTATCACAAAGGAGGGATCCTTCATGTAGTCCCAGAGGCAGGCTGTTTCTTCGTAAAAATATGAGATGAAGGCCTCAAGATACTGATGATTGATGCTCTCCTCTATGCAGGAGATGAGATAGTCCCGCTGCTCCCGCAGCTTGTCCAGAGCCTCCTGGGTGATCTTCTTGCCTGTAATCGCCCTGTTATAGGCTGCCGCTATTCCCTTGACAGCCCGCTCAAAGGCTGCGCTGTCCTTTACCAGCAGCTGGGCGGGGCTTATCCTTATGGACTTGAGCTGCTCCACGGAGCGCTGGGTCATGGGGTCGTAGCTTCTGATGGAGTCGATCTCATCGTCGAAGAGCTCTATTCTGACGGGCAGGTCCCTTTCGGCAGAGAAAAGGTCGATTATGTCACCCCTTACGGCGAACTGGCCTCCGGCCTCGGCTGAGCTTACCCTTTCATAGCCAAGAGCAGCCAGAGTCTTTATGAGCTCGGCTCTGTCTATGCGTCCGCCAAGGTTGAGCTGAAGTATGTTTCGCGAATAGACCTCAGGAGGGGTCAGCCTTTTGAGGGCGCCAAGAACAGGAGCCACCACTACGCAGGGCTCACCGCTCTGAAGCTTGTTCAGGACCTTCAGCCTGGCATTGAGCTCAGCGGGACTCTTGGCATCGTAGCGCATGGCTGCCAGCTCCACGTCCGGGCAGATCAGAACCGGGACATCAGAAAAAAAGGACAGGTCGTCAGCTATGCGCCTTGCCCTTGTCTGGGAGGAGCATATTATGATGGCCTGTCCCGGCTTTTCTTCTATCAGTTTTGATGCCGGATAGGCAATTCTGGTATCGGAAATACCGGTATAGTTGATTATCATTATTCGTTTTCCTTTGTGATCCCTGAGATTATCAAAGGGCGGCAGGCTGATATGCCCACAGGGACCCACTCTCGCCCTTCGCCAGAAAGGTCAGAGGTCTCCTGGCTTGGGCTGGCGTCAGCGACTGTCCCTTCAGGGCATATCAGCCCTGCCGCGGTCTATTCTACAGTATCCTCTGCCTTGGCTTCAGAGGCCTCAGCAGCCGGCTCGGTGCCCGGGACTCTCTTGTGCTTAGGGGGCTTGTCCTTTTTCGTATTATATTTGGACATAGCCTCCTGCAGCCCCTCCTCCACAAAGCACTTCGCTGCCAGAGCCGCCTGCTTAATGGAGCTCTCCACAGCCTCCTGCTCGCTTTCGGGGAAGCGGCTGAGCACGAAGTCCCTCATATCCAGCAAGCCCTTGCTCCCTATCCCCACCCGAAGGCGCGGAAACTGGTCGCTCTGGAGCTGGTAGATGACGGACTTCATGCCGTTGTGGCTTCCGGAGCTCCCGAAGGGACGCATCCTTATGCTCCCCACGGGAAGATCCGTATCGTCATATATCACGAGAATGTTTTCCGGCTCCACCTTGTAGTAGGCTGCTGCCTCCCGCAGGGCTTCGCCGCTGTTGTTCATAAAGGTCTGGGGCTTGAGCAGGATGACCTTCTGCCCGGCCAGCCTGGTCTCACCCACCAGGGACTTGAATTTCAGCTGCATCACAGGCGCGTTAAGCAGCCGCGCAAGCTCGTCCAGGGTCCGAAAACCCATGTTGTGCCTGGTGGCTGCGTATTCTCTTCCCGGATTTCCCAGACCGCAGATTATATACATGCTCTATTCCACAGTCCTGTCGTAGAGAGAGGTGATGGGCCTGTTGGTGTGGGTCCTGATGATGGCCTCTGCCAGCATAGGCGCCACAGAAAGGACCTTGATCTTCTCCTCTTCTCTCTTCTCGGCGGCTATGGGCATGGTGTTCAGCAGCACCATCTCCTCCATGGCAGAGTTGTGGATACGCTCGATGGCGGGTCCTGAAAGCACGCCGTGGGTAGCTGCCGCGTGAACGGACTTGGCGCCCCTCTCCATCAGCGCGTTGGCTGCGTTGGTGATGGTTCCTGCGGTGTCAACCATGTCGTCGATCATGATGCAGTTCTTGCCCTCGATGTCGCCGATGATGTTCATGACCTCGGAAACATTGGCCTTGGGACGGCGCTTGTCGATGATGGCGATGGGAGCGTCGAAGTTCTCAGCGAACTTTCTTGCCCTTGCCACGCTGCCGTGGTCCGGGGAAACGATGACGATATTATCCAGATCCTTCTGCTTGAAGTAATCCGCCAATATGGGCATGCCGTAGAGATTGTCCACGGGGATGTTGAAATAGCCCTGGATCTGAGCTGCGTGGAGGTCCATGGTGATGATCCTGTCCACGCCGGAGACGCTGATCATATCAGCCACCAGCTTGGCGGTCAGCGGTTCTCTGGGCTTGGAGATCCTGTCCTGACGGGCGTAGCCGAAATAAGGGATGATGGCGTTGATGCGGCCTGCGGAGGCTCTGTGCATGGCGTCGACCATGATGCACAGATCCATCAGATTGTCGTTGACAGGTCTGCAGGTGGGCTGAATGATGTAGCAGTCCATGCCTCTTACAGACTCGCCAAGGCTTACGAAGACCTCTCCGTCTGCGAATTTTGTAGATTTGGACTTGCCGAGAGGCTTGTCCAGTATTTCAGAAATTTCCTGTGCCAGTGCAGGATTACCGTTTCCTGCGAAAATCTTGTAGCCTGCAAAGGCTCCGTTGCTCCCCATTGCTTTTTGGTCCTTTCCTTGCTCATTACGCAATTACATCGGGATTTATATCCATTCGGATGCGGTACTTGTCCTCCTCGTTCATAAGAAGCAGAGGGGTATAGTCACCGATCTTCTTGTTGTCGCGGCCGCCGGCCACGACTATGACTCCTATGCCTGCGGTTACCGCATCAAATTCTCTGAGCATGTCCTCGATACCTTTGATGCTCCCTCCTCCGCGCATGAAGTCATCTATGATCAAAGCCCGCATGCCCGGCTTGAGAGCCATTTTTGAAAGGCTCATCTGCTGGATGCGGTCTGCAGATCCGCTGAAATAGTTTACGCTTATGGTGCTGCCCTCGGACACCCTGCTCTCTCTTCTGAGCACCACCAGGGGCTTGTTCAGAAGCTCGGCTGTAAAGAGGGCTACGCCTATGCCTCTGGTCTCCACGGTGACCACCACGTCCAGATCCAGAGCTGCGAAGCGCTTCGCAAAGATGCGGGCTGCGCCCTTAGCTGTTTCAGGGGTGAACATGAAGTCGGTGGTGTAGATAAAGCCGCCGCCCATCATTCTCTGAGGCTGCTCGTAGAGGGCCTTAAGGCTTTCAAGGACCTTAAGGGATTCCTCTCTTGAGATGTATGGTACGTAGCGCACGCCGCCCTTGATGCCGGCGGTGGTCTCCAGATAGCCCAGTCCCGCGGCCTCCATGGAGGCTCTCACCAGCTTCATGTCCTCGCTGATGGAGGATTTCGCGCAGCCGAAGCGGTCGGCGAAGAAGCCCAGTGAGTAGTCTTTGTTGGGGTTCTCGGTGAGGATGTGGGTTATCATGCAGACGCGCTGCGCCTTTTTTATCTGTGTTTTCATGGGATTTGTATTTTGTTGATTGATTTCTGCAGGCAGATGCTTTCAGGACCAGGTGCTCGTCGCTGCAACGCAATGGATTTCTTCTTCGCTGATCTCGGCCGCGGTCATGACCCGCTCGCGCCTACAGTCGGCGCTCACTAGACCGCTAAGCTGCCGCTTACCTCGATACACGCTTGAATAAATCCTGCTTTTGCAACGCTCCTCGCAAAGGTCCTTCAAGCATCTGTCCGCACTATTCTTTCAGCTTAAAGCTACTGCCTGTCAGCGGCGAGGATCTTCTCTCCTACTTTGTAGATGTCGCCGGCGCCCATGGTTATTACTATGTCTCCGGGGTTGGCGTTGTTGATAACGAACTCTGCCATATCGTCAAAGTCGGGGATAAAGTAGACCTCCTTATCGGGATGCTTTATCTTGATCTCCTCCATCAGGGAGCGGGAGCTGAGCTTGTAGATGTTCTTCTCCCTTGCCGCGTAGATCTCCGCCAGCACTATCTTGTCGGCATCCCTGAAGGCGTCGGCAAACTCTCCGAACAGCGCCATGGTCCTGGTGTAGGTGTGGGGCTGGAAGAGGCACCAGATCTGCTTGTGGGACACATTGGTGGCTGCGGCCAGGGTGGCCTTTATCTCGGTGGGATGGTGGGCGTAGTCGTCCACGATGCTGATGCCGGACTTAGTTTTGCCGATTATGTCGAAGCGTCTCTGGGTGCCAGTGAAGGCCTGCAGGCTCTCCTTGATGGAATCCAGGCTCACGCCCAGGTTCAGGCAGCAGGCGATGGCCGCCAGGGAATTGCTCACGTTGTGCTCTCCCGGCACTGCCAGCTGTATCCTGGAAACGAAGCCCTCCTTGCTGTAAAGGTCGTAGGACGGCATGCCAAGATCGTTGAATTCGATGTTCTTTGCATAGTAATCGCTGCCCTCGTTGAAGCCGAAGGTCACCACCCTGCACTTGAGGTCGTCGATGACGGCCCTTACGAAGGGATTGGCGTCATAGCCGATGACCAGACCGTTTTCGGGTACCTTGTTCGCGAAGGTCTTGAAGGACTGGGCGATGTGGTTGATGTCCTTGAAATAGTCCAGATGGTCGGAGTCGATGTTGAGGATTATCTCCACCCAGGGTCTCAGCTCCAGGAAGCTGTCCATGTACTCACAGGCCTCGGTGACGAAATACTCGGTCTGGCCTATTTTACAGTTGGACTTGAACTCGCTGAGTATGCCGCCTACCAGTATGGTGGGATCGTACTTGGCATTTTCAAGTATCATGGACACCATGGATGTGGTGGTGGTCTTGCCGTGGGTGCCGGAGATGGCTATTGATGTGCGGTAATCCGCCATGATGGCGCCCAGGGCCTCAGCCCTTGAGATGACCGGGATGCCGCGCCTTTTTGCCTCCAGTATCTCCGGATTTTCCATGGACACCGCAGCAGAATATACCAGAAGATCCGTGTCTCCCAGGTTCTCAGCCTTGTGCTCGAAGAACACCTGAGCCCCATGGGCTATCAGGTTGTCTGTCACGTTGCTCTGCTTGAGGTCCGAGCCGGAGACTCTGTAGCCCCGGTTCAGCAGTATGTCCGCAATGGCGGAGAGGCCTATGCCGCCCACGCCTATGCAGTGGATGTGTTTATAATTCTTAAGATCCATTTTTATGCCCTTTTATGCCTTCATGGCCTTTTCGATGCGCGCTCTGACCTTTTCAGGTCCCATGATCTGCTGGATAGTCCAAAGATCCGGGGAATTGGTCCTGCCGGTTATAGCCACGCGGATGACTCCGCTCACATGGCCCACATGGCCCTTGTACTGATCGGGGTTCTTCTTGTAATCCTTGGGCTTGACGGCGTATCCCAGCTCATCTGTAATGGCCCTTATCTTATCGAACCAGGCGGAGTTGTCGTCCGCCGGATCGTAGCCGTCGATGTATTTCTGAAGTATGATCTGCCTGTCGGCCTCGCACTCTGCGGGGAAGGAATCCTGATACTCGAAGTAATCGTCAAAGAAATACTTGATGAAGCTGAAGATCTGCCCCGCTGCCACCAGGTCCTTCCTGGGCTTTTCGCCGCCCCTGTCGATGTCGTAGATCTTAAGGAGCATGTCCTTATTCTCCTCGAAAAGCTTCAGGAGCTCAGGCTCGTAATCCCTCGCCCAGCCCAGCATGAACTCGTAGATCTCCTCTGCGGACTTTCTTGCCAGCACGTCCTTGGACACGTTGTTCAGCTTGTCCAGATCGAAGAGAGTGCCGGAATCGCTCATCTTTTCAGCGGTGAAGGTGAATTCGTTGTAGTCAGCCTCGGGGTTTGCGATGCGCCACTCTTCGAAGTCGGAATTGAGCACAGTCATCAGGTACTCGCGGACGGCCTCGGGGAAGTAGCCCTGCTTCTTGTAGTATTCCAGAGACAGCTCAGGATCCTTGCGCTTTGAAAGCTTTCTCTTCTGGCCTGTGGTCTCGTCTATCTTCATCAGCACCGTATTGTGGACGAACTTCGGCGGCTGCCAGCCCATGGCATCGAAGAGCTGCATGTGGATGGGCCAGGTGGCCATCCATTCCTCACCTCTGACCACGTGGGTGGTGCGCATGAAGTGGTCGTCGCAGACGTGGGCGAAGTGATAGGTGGGCAGGCCGGTCTTCTTCAGGATGACCACGTCCTGCACGTTCTCCGGCATGGAGATGTTTCCGCGGATCTCGTCGTGGACGCTGATGTATCTGCCCTCTTCTCCGGGGCTTCTGAATCTGATGACGGGAACCTCGCCTCTGTCCAGATATTCCTTGACCTTTTCTATGGGCAGATCCCTGTGCTCAGCGTAAACGCCGTAGATCCCCGGGTTCAGCTTGTTCTTTTCCTGATACTCGCGGATGGAGGCTATCTTTTCCTCGCTCATGAAGCAGGGATAAGCCTTGCCTTCCTCTATCAGCTTTTTGACGCAGGCCTTGTAGACAGGGCCTCTGCGGCTCTGGTAATAGGGTCCGTAGCTGCCGCTTTCGCCCTGCTTGGTGGCACCCTCGTCAAAGTTTATGCCAAAATAGCTGAGGGTGTCCAGGAGCACGGGAATGGCCCCCTCCACCTCTCTTTTGTCATCAGTATCCTCCACGCGCAGGAATGCAACGCCATGGCTCTGGTGAGCCAGTCTTTCGTCCACCAGGGCTCCGTAAAGGTTTCCGAGGTGGATGAAGCCCGTGGGGCTGGGACCCAGCCTTGTGACCTTTGCGCCCTCCGGCAGTCTTCTGGGGGGATAGATGTCTTCGTAGTCTGCCGGGGTCCTGGTGATGTCCGGGAACAGCAGATCTGCAAGCTTTTTATAGTCCATAAAGAGTCCTTTCACTCGATTGATCATATACGTGTAAATGCAGGCTTTGGCGGAGTGTCAGGTTCTGCCTTAGCACTGTATTAAGGTGCTGCGCAAAAAACACGCAAACAACGGGCGCAGTTAGCGCCTTGCGGAAATATTGTATCAAAAATCGCAGAAAATACAACATAAAATCGGCTTTGAAGGAAAGAAATTGCGGCACACCGCGGGGCAGAAAGCCCTGCCCTTTCCGCCGCAAAGCCCTTTCCAAGCCAATAAAAAATAATTATGGATTTGAATAAAATATTGCTGGACAAAAGCATACCCTTTGTGTATAATACTGAATGTTCCGCACAAAGGACACATGTGGTGCCTTGGTCAAGTGGTCAAGACGCTAGCCTCTCACGCTGGAATCAGGGGTTCGACTCCCCTAGGCACTACCAACAACGAAGAACCGCCTTTATGGCGGTTTTTTGTTGTTCACATATGATTTAGGGGAGTCGAACCCGAAAGGGCAGAACGGTCCGGTGGACCGTTCTGGGTCGAGCACGCCTGTGGCGAGCGCAGACCGGCGGATTTGCGTCAGCAAATACGCGTAACTCCCCTAGGCACTACCAACACTGAAAGACCCGATACGAACTCGTATCGGGTCTTTTATCGTTTAGATATTGTAATCAGGGGATTACTACCCCAAAGGGCAGAACAGCCACATGTCACGTGGAGCTATATCACGCCCATGGGAATGAGTATTATCAGAAGAAGCGCGTCAAGGCCCCAGATACCGATAAGGAATTTCTTTCTGGCGGCGGGCTTCATGTCAGGCACGTAATTGCTGGCCAGGAAGAACGGTATGTATGTGGTAACGAACACGGGCAGCACGCCCCACCATTTGTAGACCCAGATGAAGG
>JAEEPD010000048.1 GCA_016284575.1 Bacillota bacterium
TGCCTCCTGGACCGCCCTGAATCAGGGCATAGCGCTGCACCTCCCCGTCACCGTAGGGCAGGTCAATATTGCAATCTCCTATATCATAATCGCCATAGATCTGCTGTTCAGGCAGCCCATAGGCATAGGCTCTCTTCTGAATGCCTTCTTCGTGGGCTGGTTTACTGACTTCTGGCTTGGTCTGAGTTTATTCTCGCAGCCTGAAAGCTATATACTGCGTCTTCTGATGCTTTTTGTAAGCATGGTCATTTCTGCTTTTGGCAGCATTCTTTACATGGGCGCGGCTCTCGGCTGCGGTCCCAGAGACACCATGATGGTCATGATCAATAAAAAACTGGAGAAGCTAGGCTATGGTACAGTAAGCATCATTGTATCTGCCATAGTTACTTTTGCGGCGTGGCTGCTCGGAGCTCCCATAGGCATAGGTACACTTATAATTTTCCTTGCGGGCGGCACCATAATGAACATGGTGTTCAGACTGGTGAAATTCACGCCCAAGGATGTGGTTCACGAAAATCTGCTTGATACAATAAAAGCGCTCAGAAAAAAATAGGCTTCGGCCTGTTTTTTTATGCAATGAAACATCCGCTGCGTTATGTGGTAAAATTGAACGGTCTTAATCAATTCTTAAGGATTTGAAAACTTTTTTCTTAATCAGCTTTCTGCAATAATATAGGCACAAAAGGGGTGCGGTCAATTGTATAACATTCTCATCTGCGACGACGACAAAGACATAGTAAATGCTCTGAAAATCTATCTGAACAGCCCTGAGTACAGCTTTTTCGAGGCTTACGATGGACAGGAGGCACTTCAGATCATAGGGCGGGAGGACATTCATCTGGTGCTGATGGACATCATGATGCCGAAAATGGATGGCATAACGGCCATGGTAAAGCTGCGGGAAAGCAGCAATGTGCCGGTGATCCTGCTCACCGCAAAAGGGGAGGACTCGGACAAGATACTGGGTCTTACGGTGGGCGCTGACGATTACATCACTAAGCCCTTCAATCCTGCAGAGGTGACAGCCAGGGTACGGAGCCAGCTGCGGCGCTATATGCAGTTGGGCGGCGGAAATCCCATGAGGACGAGCTTCGCAATAGGGGGCATCGAGCTGGATGATGAGGCTAAAAGGGTGACGGTCGACGGCGATGAGCTGGCGCTGACGCCTAAGGAATACGATATCCTTAAGCTTCTTATGCAGAGCCCGGGCAAGGTGTTTTCGCCCTCCGAGATCTACCGCAAGGTCTGGCAGGAGGATCCCTTCGGCGCTGAAAGCACGGTGGCGGTCCATATACGTCATCTGCGGGAAAAGCTGGAGATAGATCCTTCCGAGCCAAGATATCTTAAAGTCGTCTGGGGCAAAGGCTACAAGATAGAAGGCCGCTGAAGCTGGCTTGGATCTGGACTTCTGAGGAAGCCGCGGCTCTTCGGCAATGACAGTCAGCCCGTTCTAATTAACTGTTTTTCAAAAGGGGAAAGACATGAACGCAATAAAAAACAGCACTGCTGCCAAATTCACGGCATTTATTCTATGCATAGCCTGCTGCTGGGCCATGTGCGTCTTCGCTCTTACGGCCTTTGGCGCCGACTTTGAATTTGAATATGAATTTGATAATCCTGCTGCGGATTTCTTTCAGTATATGAAGGGACTCTTTCCGGTGAGTCAGACCGGGGCCATGCTTCTTGCCCTTCTTTTCGGAGTTCTGGCGGCAGGCTGCTTCATATTTCTTCTTTCCGCCAGCGGGCATCACGATGGGACGGACGGGATCAGCCCCTCCTGGGGTACCCGTATCCCTCTGGAGATAACCATTGCTTTTGCTGCAGCGGCAATAACCTGCTTTGCCTTCTTTATGATCCGGGCAGTGGACGATGCATTCAACATGAATGTGGGGCAGCTCAGCAATCTCAGTCTGCTTTCCATTATATCTCTGTGCTGCGCAGCTATCCTTGCAGCCAGCATCGGCGTATGCATGAGCTTTGCCACCAGATTCAAGCTTGGCGGCTGGTGGAAGGGCACGCTCTGCTGGATAATCGGGACCCTGCTGTGGCGTGCAGCAGCCTTCCTGACGGTAAAAGGCTGGGCTCTGGTGAAATATATCGCAGGCCTTGCATGGAAGGCTCTGAAGGGCGTCTGGGGGCTTCTGACGGCTATCGTAAGAGGCTTCTTTGGAGGCATAGGGAGACTAATCAGCGGCATCCCTCTGGTGTGGAAGGGCTGCATTGCTGTGGCTGCTCTGTTCTTTATCCAGTTCTGCTTCATTATGGCCTGGCGAAGGGATACCGACATGCTGGTATGGTCTCTTTTCCTCAGTTATCTTGCTGGCGGCCTTATCCTGCTCTACTGCATGCTCTGCATGAAGAAGCTGCAGAACGGGGCTACTGCGCTGGCTAACGGAGATCTGGGCTACAAGGTGGACACCAAACGTATGGTACTGGATTTCAAAAGCCACGGCGAAAATCTGAACCGTCTTGCGCAGGGAACAAATCTGGCTGTAGAACAGCGTCTTAAGAGCGAGCGATTCAAGACCGAGCTCATAACAAATGTGAGCCACGATATCAAGACCCCGCTTACCTCTATAATCAACTATTCCGAGCTGATAGGGCGGGAGACCAGCCGCATAGCAGAGCTGGAGAGCGAAACGGAAGGCAGCGGCGATGCTGCGGAACATACTCCCGAGGAACTCGAACTGCTGCAGAATGACAGCCTGAACCGCATTTCCGAGTATTCCGATGTGCTTCAC
>JAEEPD010000049.1 GCA_016284575.1 Bacillota bacterium
ATAAGGCAGGCTATAACCAGGTCCATCGCCGATCAGGGCAGGACCATACGTATCCCTGTGCACATGGTTGAGACCATAAACAAGCAGATCCGTGTGACCCGCCAGCTGGTGCAGGATTACGGCCGTGATCCCAGCCCCGAAGAGATAGCAAGGGAGATGGGTATCAGCCCCGAAAAGGTGCGCGAGATATCCAAGATCGCACAGGAGCCTGTATCACTTGAGACCCCCATCGGCGAGGAGGAGGATTCCCACCTGGGAGACTTCATCCCTGACGAAGAGGCCATGTCTCCTGCGGATGCGGCAGCCTTTTCCATGCTCAAGGAGCAGCTGGACGAGGTTCTGAGCACCCTTACAGAAAGAGAGCAGAAGGTGCTGAGGCTGCGCTTTGGTCTTGATGACGGCAGGCAGAGGACACTGGAGGAGGTCGGGCAGGAATTCGACGTCACCAGAGAGCGTATCCGCCAGATCGAAGCAAAGGCCCTCCGCAAGCTTCGCCATCCCTCCAGAAGCAGAAAGCTCAAGGATTATCTGGATTAATGAATTACAGCGAAAGAATCCAAACGCTTGCAGAGCTGGTGGACAGTGAGTCTGCGGCTGATATAGGGACAGATCATGCCTATGTACCAAGACTCCTTCTGGAGAACGGTATCTGCAGCTATGTAATAGCCTCTGATATCAACGAAGGGCCCCTTAAGATAGCAAGAGACAATCTTAAAGAGCTGGATCTGGATAAAAACCCCTGGAAGGGCAGCATAGAATGCCACCTCCGTCTGGGGGCAGGCCTTGAACCCATAGAGTCCGGCGAGGTTGAAAGCATAGTCATTGCAGGCATGGGCGGAGAGACCATTATCGATATACTCGAAGCAGAGCCTGAAAAGACAAAAAGCTTCAGGCAGTTCATCCTTCAGCCCCGGTCCAAGACCGAACTGGTCAGAAAATGGCTTGATGAAAACGGCTTTTATATAGTGAATGAGCTGCTTGTAAGGGAAGGGGCAAGATACTGCCAGATAATCGATGCAAGAACCGAGCTTCCGGTGTTCTTTGCCGAATCCGGAGGTCTGGCCGGCGCGCCCTTTGAGCGCTTTCAAAGGCCGGAGGACTATATAGTTCCGCCATTCTTCGCAGAGGATATGGCAGACCAGCCCCTAATACGTGAATATCTGGAGGCCGAAAGGCAGAAGACAGCAGAGCTTATAAAAAACATGCAAAGCGCTGCCGAGCCGGATCTGGAGGAGATATCCTTCCGCCGGAATATACTCGAATATTTAAATAAAATACTTAGCTTATAAATTGTGAGTAGTCCATGCAATCGCGGGCTCCGGAGGGATCCGGAGCGTGAGGAAAGTCCGGGCTCCACAGGGCGAGGATGCCGGCTAACGGCCGGCGGGGGTGACCCCAGGGAAAGTGCAACAGAAAACAACCGCCTGCGTTTAACCCGCGCAGGCAAGGGTGAAAAGGCGGGGTAAGAGCCCACCGGGTTTGTGGCAACACAGGCCGTCAGTGTAAACCCCATCCGGAGCAAGACCAATCAGGGAGCCAGGCGGGAAACCGAACCGGCTGAAAGGGGGCTGCCCGTCCCTTCCCGGAAGGTAGGTCGCTTGAGGCTGGCAGTAATGTCAGTCCTAGAAAGATGATTGCTTAATACAGAACCCGGCTTACGGGCTGCTCACGTTTTTATTTAGGTATATTTCAACGGGTCCTTCCTAAAGCATGTGACATGGGGGACGGTTCTCTTTGTCACATTTTTAAGGTTTGAAGGCTGGACCAATTCAAAATATAGGAGATTTAAATGAAGATCGTTACCTGGAATGTAAACGGCATCAGAGCCTGCATCGGAAAAGGCCTGATAGACTATATCCAGCAGGAGGATGCGGATATCTTCTGCATTCAGGAGACCAAATGCCAGCCCGGTCAGGCTCCCGTGGACCTGCCTCAGTATACCGAGTACTGGAATTCAGCCGTCAAAAAAGGCTATTCCGGCACTGCTATATTCACAAAGCATGAGCCTCTGTCCGTCAATTATGATATAAATGCCGAGGGGCACGATACTGAAGGCCGGGCCATAACTCTTGAGTATCCTGAGTTTTACATGGTCACCAACTATACTCCAAACGCTCAGGATGGCCTTGCAAGGATAGGCTACAGGCTGGAGTGGGAGGCTGCTAACCGCGAATATTTAAAGGAGCTTGACAGTAAAAAGCCTGTCATACTCTGCGGAGATCTGAATGTGGCTCATCAGGAGATAGACCTTAAAAACCCCAAGACCAACGTGGGCAATCCCGGTTTCTCCGATGCGGAGCGCGAAGCCTTCAGCCAGCTGCTCTCCTGCGGCTTCACAGACGCCTTCCGCTTTCTGTATCCCGACCGCATTGACGCCTACACCTGGTGGTCCTACCGAATGAAGGCCCGTGAAAGGAACGTGGGATGGAGGATAGACTATTTTGTGGTCTCGGACCGCCTTGCGCCTAAGGTAAGGGACGTGCAGATCAGAGACCAGGTCTTCGGCTCCGATCACTGCCCGGTGGTGCTGGATATAGATCTTTAGCACCTCGCTTTTATGAGCAGATATCAGAGAAATATACTCAGAACGACCCTTATGACCGCTGCTTTGATAGCAGCGGCTGTTTTGCTTAGAGTGGCCAGCTACAGGCCCATAAGTCAGCTTGAAGACCGGTGGATAAACCTACTTCGCACTGCCATCTATGCGGGAATAATCCTCTGGTGGGGCCTGTCTGTCTACAGGCGCATAATGCAGCAGCAGCTCAGGCTTTTCATGACGTCAGCTGCAATTATGATGGTCTTCTGGATCGTTCTCAGGGAGATCAAATACCGCTATGCAGTATCTCCGGACCTGATCCGTCATCTCTGGTATCTTTACTACCTGCCGCTGCTTACCATACCGCTTCTGAGCTTTTATTCGTCTTTGTTTCCCGGAAAGCCTGAAAACTACAGGATAAGCCGGGGGCTGTATCTTCTTTTCATCCCGGGACTTGCGATCCTCCTGATGGTTCTGACCAACGATCTTCATGAGCTCGCCTTCAGTTTTCCCCCGGATCTTCCTGTAAGGAGCGAGGCTGCCTACAGCTACGGACCTGTTTATTATATGGCGATTGCATGGATCCTTGGGCTTTCTGTTTTGTCTCTCGTAAACATGATAAGACGTTCCGTAAAGCCCATGAACAAAGCGTTCTGGATACCCCTTGTGCCAATTGCGGTGGCTGTAATTTACACTGTTTTCTATGTCAGAAGGGCTCCATTTGTCATGTTTGCCCTGCGCGACGTGGCTGTTTTCATATGCCTATGCATAGCCGCCTTCTTTGAATGCTGCATACAGACGGGGCTCATACAGTCCAACTCCAGGTACAGGGAGCTTTTTGAGGCTTCAGCCGACATGTCATTAGGTATACTGAACGATTCTGGACAGCTCTGCTACGGCAGGCTGGATCCAAGGGTTAATCGGTCGCAGATCGAAGCCGCTCAAAAGGAAGCTGTAAAGCTTGGCAGCGGCACACTGCTTAAGGCCGGCAGCATCAGAAACGGCATGGTGGTATGGACGGAGGATGCATCAGCCCTGCTGAGACTGAACAGCCTTCTGGAGGACCGCAGAACGGAGCTTTCCGAAAGAAACGCTCTGCTGAGGCTCGAGTACGAAAAGGAGTCCGAGCACCAGAAAACTGCGCTTCAGAACCACCTCTACGACCTTCTGCAGAGCAGCACAAAAAGCCAGCTTCAGGAGATCGATTCTCTGGCAAGAAAGTACAGAGATTCGTTTACAGGTGACAGGCGGAGGATCCTAAGGCGCATACTTCTTCTTGGAAGCTTTGTCAAGAGGCGCAAGGATCTGGTCCTTTCCTCCTTTAATTCAGAGCTTCTGGATATTGAACGTCTGGAAAGAGCACTGAACGAGTCCTGTAATGCTCTTAGGCAAAACGGAATACGCGGAAGCTATATGCTTCAGCCGGCGCCTGACGGAAGCAGGCTGATGGACGCGGATCTTTTGTGCAGCGTTTATGATATTTTTGAGGCAGCCGCGGAGGTCCTGCCTGAAAAAACCGGCTTCCTGAGCTTTCGGATGGCATATCCGAAGGCCAGGCTTCGCATAAGCATCACAACAGACGCTGTTCTGACTGAGGAACAGATCAGATCTCTGAAAAGGTCCATTGAGACTTCAGGGGCTGCAATCGTAAATATCGAATGTAACGAAGACGGTACCCAGATCATCTGCGAGGACTTTGGCTCCGTGAAAGCGGAGGAGGAGGTGCAGAATGCTCAGAAATAGACAAAGGCTGGGTCCCGGAAGCATAAAGGAGGCTCTTGACGACCTAGATTCAGGCATCTGCTTTGCCCTTCCATCCGGGAGAGTAATACTCATAAACCACCAGATGGCCGAGCTTGCCGCGGTGTTGACAGGCGGATATCCACAGGATATACGCCAGATAAAGGACGCCCTTGAGAGCATTCCGGAGGCTGCGGGAATAAAAAGGCTCGACACCGGCAGCGAGCTTTTCGAGTTTCCGGACGGCAGGGTGTGGAGCTTTGAGACTTCGGTGCTGAAGGGCCCCGAGCTGCAGGATTTCTGGCGCATACGCGCCCTGAATATGACCGAAGTTTACAAAGCCGGACAGGAGCTGGAGAACGAGAACCAGGCTCTGAGGGAGGTCAATACGGAGCTTCAGCAGATGCTGGAAAGGCTTAGCGACCGCATAAGGGACAGGGAGAGCCTGGAGCTCAAAATGCGTATACACAACGAGATCGGCACGAGCCTGATAGCTCTGTCGGAGCTGCTGGAAAGCGGAGATACCGAAGAAGCTGAGGACCAGCTTTCAAGGCTGATCGACGCCGTAGGCTACCTGGGAGTTGATACAGGAGCTCTCAGCAGAGAATCCGTTACAGAGCAGGCTGCAGCCCTTGGAATTAAAGTAAGCATAGAGGGAAGCATACCTGCAGCGGAACCCGCTTCCCGCATTTTCCTTGCAGCAGCCAGCGAATGCATAAACAACTGTGCAAGGCATGCAGGCGGAAGCGAGATATTTATAAAGGTCTCTAAAACCGGAGGAGGACAGCGGTTCAGCTTCAGCAACAACGGCAGACAGCCCGATGCTCCCATAAGAGAGGGAGGCGGCCTGTCGTCCTTAAGACGTCTCACGGAGGAGGCAAAAGGCCGCATGACGGTCTTGTCCGAGCCCGGCTTTGAGCTTATAATAGAACTGCCCATAGAAGCATAAATAAAAAGCACAGAAACATGTACAGAACACTTATAGCAGAGGACAACACTTATATGCAAAACCACCTGGCGGCCATGCTTCGTGATGACAGCCGGTTTTCAGTGCTGGGTGTCTTCAAGGACGCCTTCGAGGCTGAGGAGGCCTGCAGGAGGGAGCCTGTGGATCTTGTGCTTATGGATGTGCAGACCCAGCATAATCATTCGGGGCTTGCTGCAGGAAAGCGCATAAAGGAGCAGTATCCTGAGGTCAAGCTTGTGGTGGTCACATCCCTGATCGACCCTGACATTCTGGCCGGGGCAAAGGCCGGAGTTGCCGACAGCCTCTGGTACAAGGACCACAGTCCGCAGGAACTGGTGGATGTAATAGTGCAGACCATGGAGGGGAAGCACATCTTCCCCGATGGAGCTCCATCTGTGGAGCTCAAGGACATGTTCTCAGGCGACATCACCCCAAGGCAGATAGCGATCCTGAGGCGCTTTGTGGAGGGCATGACCTACGATGAGATAGCCGCAGATCTTAAGCTTTCCAAAAACGGTGTACGCTGGAACCTTGATCAGATCGTGGAGAAGGGTGGCTTCGCCAATAAGCACGAGATGCTGGCGACCGTCATAGAAAACAAGCTGATAGTCACTACGCTCAGAGACAGTCAGTAGTTAAGCATTTAAGTTTAAATACTAATTTTTAGTATAATAACTTCGAAGCAGCAAGTCATGCGAAAGGCCATGGGCTAGCGCTTAATTGAGAGACGGCCGACTCCGGAGGCCGGATCGAGATTAAAAAGCGAGGCCTTGAGCGTCACTTGATGTTCGGGGGAAAATTTGTTGGCTATATTTGGCTATATATTATTCACAGTTTATGCAGACCTGTAACAGGTCTTTTTTTATGCCTCAAAGGGCTGTTACTGGCACTTGTGTTAGTGATAAAAAAGCCGGAATGCTATAAAATTTTCAATGAGATATTATATCTTTTTCGAATGAAAAGAAAAGGAGTAAGGATATGAATAAGAATTTGCGTATTTTTACAGCTGTTCTCGTGTGCCTGTCCATGCTGCTTGGCATGTCAGCCACGGTTTTTGCTGTTGACGGAACTGCGCTGTCAAATGGCGCGGAAAGGGGTGTAAAGGGCTCCTTCCAGACGGATGACAAGGGAAATATCTACTGGATCCCGGCAGATCAGGACCCGGCGGATATCATGTATCCTGAGTATCCCATCAATATCACAGATCTGAGTCAGTTTAATAACGGTACAACTGAAGAGCCTGAGTATCCCACCAATGGACCTGAGGCAAACCAGGAGCCCGGAAAGACTGAAGATCCCGGAACCATTGAAGAGCCCGAGTATCCCACCAACGGACCTGAGGCAGATCAGGGAAATCAGGAGCCTTTCACCCAGCGTCCCGACGCGGAGGAGAACCCTGGAATCGAGAAGAAACCCGTGGATGAGGACCAGAGCTATGCTCTCTCCAATCCCGCGCCCCGCACCCTGGAGCAGCTGAAGCAGGAGGTCAACCTGAAGGATCCAAGAAGCGTATGCTCCTACTGGATCTGGGCTGTCCACATGCTCACGGAAAACTACAATCAGGGCATGGCCATGATGAAGTACCTGTTTGCTGATCTGGAGGTTTACGGCAAGGGCTATACCGAGGGCGGCCTCTCGGGAAGAGCAGGCTTTGATACCTATTTTGACGAACGCACAAGGGATATCGATTACAGGTGGATAACCGCATCCTATCTTGTCGGCGCGACAAAGGAGAACGGTCTGCAGTACGATGTGCCTGTAAAGATCGACATCCACTACGACAAGGAAAATACTGAATCCGCCAACGATGCGCCCTCTGTGGCTCTCGGACGCACCCACATCTACTACTGGGTACCCACCAGCCTGGGCCAGAACCGCGTAAGCGTAAGGCTCACAAAGTTCGAAGGCACCGGCAGATGGTATGTGACCAGCGGGTCCTCCTCCGCAGCCCAGTTCTATAATCTGAGCGGGGCGCTCAACGCTTCCGAGCTGGAGCTGGCAAGGGAGAATGCAAAATCCATCGATACGGAGTCTGCGGGAGGAGAAATAAACCCGGGGATCAAGCCCATAGCCGAGGGAGGCGAGCTCCCCGATGAACCCATAGATTACAACGATCCGAACAACTGGGGCACATACGACTACAGTCCCACTGACGCCAAGTGGAGCAATACGGAGATACCTTTCCAGGATGTTCCTGACGAATGTTACTACAGATCCGCAGTGGCCTGGGCCTACAATACCAAGCCTCAGATAACCGATGGCAAGTCCAAGACCAAATTCGGTTCGAACGATACCTGCACCAGAGGCCAGGTGGTGACCTTCCTCTGGAGAGCCGCAGGTGAGCCGGAGCCCAAGAGCCTGGTCAATCCATTTAAGGATGTAAAGGAAAGCGATTACTTCTTCAAGCCTGTGCTGTGGGCAGTGGAGCTGGGGATCACACAGGGAGCCAACAAAGACGGTACCCTGTTCCTTCCCGAACGCAATTGCGACACCATGGAGATCATAACCTTCATCTACAGATCCGTATTCCCCGGTGCGGACGGCTATGGAGACGAGGCAAGGACCTGGGCATACCAGAACGCTTTTCCCTCTGATACTGACCTGTATATCAAGATCAAAGAGGACTGCCCCAGATCTGCTGTAGTCACTTTCCTCTACAGATACTTCAAGGAGAACTAATAAGGTGAAGAAAATGATCATCATAATTGCACTCATACTGCTGCTGGTGCTGGGCATACTGCTGCTGGCATCGGCGCTCAAGAACAAGAGCCCGGCAGCGGGAGCTCCGGATGAGCCTCTGGTCCCGGTTCCTGAGGTGGACGTTCCCATCGACGGCGGCCGGAAGAGCGATACGGACAAGAATGCGTCCAAAAAGATTGAATCCAACGATCTTGTTACATTCTATCTTAACTGTTCTCCTGCGGATTTGGATGACCCGGATCTGGACGCCAGACGCTACCGCTTCAAGGCCAGGCTGGAGGACGGCAAGGTAACGGGAGAGAACGCCGTGGCGGACGATTCCGGCTGGAAGGAGGAACCCTTTACCGCGGGCAAGGGCTTCATGGACAAGCTGAACGATATCATCAAGTCCTACGATCTGCCGTCACTGAACGGTATACACGAACAGACCATAGGCATACCGGATGACTACGGCACGGATCTGGAGGTGCTCTACAGCTCAGGTGAAGAGATACTGGCTGACGACAATTCCTGCTGCCTGATCCCTGCGGAGGCGCTGAAGGAGATAGTACAGCTCTTCGCCGAAGCAGGCGCTCAATAGATAAACCTGGTAATCCAATTAAATTAACATAAAATTAATTATATCAAGGAGGGCGAAATGAATAAAAGGATAGTCAGCATATTCATATGCCTGATGCTGCTTTTGGGCCTGGTGCCTGCATCCGCATTCGCGGCTCACACCACTGAGATAACGGAAGTCAAGATCAACGGTCTTGATCATCCCATCCAGGGGCAGGTGCTGGATACCACTTTCAGCATTCCCACAGGGGTGCCGTACACCATCGATCCCGAGAACCCCAATGTGGTCTGGTACGACCAGGGCACCACGGGCTTCAAGAGCGCAGGCAGCGGCACAGAGCTTGTTGAGGGCACCAAGGCCCAGGCCGGCCACTACTATGTGGCAAGGGTAAACCTCAGGGACCTGCAGAGCGCAGGCAAGAGCGACAACGGCGGCTATTTCAGCAGCAACGTCAACATCACCCACGACAAATATCCGGACAGGACCTGGGACATCAGAAAGCAGCTGAGCAACGACACTTATCTGCTGAAGGCCTTCTTCTACTTCAAGTGCGATAACTACTACAAGGACAACATATTCATCAGCATAGACAAGCAGGAGCCTCTGACGATCTACGCGGGAGAGACCCCCTGGAAGAGCTCTGAGTTCACAGGCTATGACAAGAACGACTTCACCCTTACCGCCAACTGGTACAAGGGCACCCAGATCGTTCCCAAGAACAAGATCTCCGAGGACACTCAGTTCGTCCACGGACAGGTCTACACCCTGGCTCTGACCCTGAATTCAGAGGCCAAGTACAAGAACGGCTGGTTCGCGGACACGGCAGTAATGTGGCTGAACGGCGAAGCCATGGACAATGAATCCTTCTCCGCCACCCAGGTGATCCAGAAGCTCCAGTTCACGGCCAAGACCATCATTAATGAAGCCGGCGTAGAAGGCATACAGCCCATAGAGGCCGGCGGGACTCCGCAGATCTCAGGCTTTACCGGCTCCCCGGGAACCGACGTCATGTATCTCGGATGGACCGACAAGCAGGGCAATCCCTTCAACGACAACTTCGAAGCGAATACCGAGTACAGACTGAAGCTGGCGATGTCGCCCCAGAGCGATTACATCCTGGATCTGAGCACCAGCAGCACCTATGCCAACTACGGCAACGTCGCCAACATCTCCGAGGACGGATACGGCGGATATACGGTGGTCGTAAGCATGAATGCCGGAAGCGGGGCGCTCAAGGATATCGATACTGTAGCCTTGAACATTACGGCTCCCAAGGAAGGCAACATGCCCAGCTACGGCGTGTCTGACGGAAACGGCTATCATGTTGCAGAGCAGAACAATCCTCCGTACTACTTTGGCGTAGCCTGGTACGATATCACCGGAGGAAGCATCGGACTCAATGATACCGACGAATTCAAGGCCGGGCATTCCTACCTGGTCCAAATATCCCTGAATCCCGATGCCGGAAATGCATTTACCGTCAATAATGTCGGTGATTCGACCGTAATCGCTACCGTCAACGGAAACAAGGCGACGGTTGCCGGCGGCAAGACCAATATTATTGTCACCTATCAGTTCCCGGCACTGCCCGAGTCAAGCCAGCCTGAGCAGAAAAAGGAAGTCAGCTCGGTCCACGTGGGCGTTTATGATCCCTCAGCCGGAAAGCATCCTCAGAATACCGTTTCTTTCGACAGCCTTGACGGCTGGAAGATAGATACGGAGAACGTAAGCGGCAAGAACGGCATGGCATGGTATGAGATGTCGGCCAAGGGCTACAATTTCAAGACCAGGGAGATAAAGGATACCGAATACTTCGAAGCCGGAAAGATTTACATGGCTGAGATCTACCTGAAGGCAGAGGATGGCTATATCTTCAGCAAGGACATGGAAAGCGATTACTCAAAGGCCACCATAGGCGGAGATCCGGCTGACTATGTGAAGCGTGACACTGAAGAAAGGCTGAGGGTCTGCAAGATCTTCGATGAGCTCGAGGACAAGTCCAACTACAAAGTCATCCAAGACATAAGCATCACCATTGACGAGCCCAAGCCCGGCAACAGCCCCGCCTATGAATTCACATGCAATTCCGACCAGTACGTCCAGTTCTACATGACCGATGAGGATTATACCAATGGCATGATGTGGATGGAGTTCAAGAAGACTCCGGGCATGATCTACGATCTTAAGCCGGGCGAGCTGGAAAAGATAATGCAGCCCACGGACAAGTTCGAGACCGGAAAGATATACGGCTTCATGGCATATACCAAGGCGACCAAGGGCAATACATTTGAAGAAGAGGCCATTCTGAACGGAACTGTCAACGGCAAGAACGTCATGTGTATCGGTATGAATGACTACGGTGTTATCGGAATAGTATTTGAGCCTCTGAAGGAGGCGGCACCGGTAGTCCTGGATTCCATCAAGATCACACAGGAACCCGCTAAGACCACATATAAAGAGGGCGAAAGTTTCGATCCTGCAGGCATGGTCGTGACCGCTGTCTACAGTGACAAGACCGAGAAGGCCGTCACTGGCTACAGCTGCACACCCTCCGGCAAGCTCGCTACGAGCGACAAGACCGTCACCATAAGCTATACCGAGGAGAACGTGACCAAGACCGCCGATCTCACCATCAAGGTGGAAAAGGCCAAGACTCCTGTATCCCTTGAGATCACCAAGCAGCCTGACAAGACCGAGTACAAGGTTGGCGAGAGCTTCAAGCCCGCGGGCATGGTGGTCACCGTCACCTACACGGACAAGACCACCGCCGAGGTCCAGAACTACAACTACGATCCCTCCGGCAAGCTGACTGAGGACGACAAATACGTAACCATAACCTACACCGAGAAGGACGTTACCAGGACCGCAGATGTGGAGATAAGCGTAAAGAAGGGCGCCGTGGATCTGGTAAATCCCTTTACTGACGTTTTCGACAGCGACTACTATTACGACGCGGTGCTCTGGGCATACTATCACGATCCTCAGATAACCGACGGTACCTCCAAGAACCACTTCAGTCCCAAGGCTACCTGCACAAGAGGCCAGGTGGTGACCTTCCTCTGGAGAGCAGCGGGATGCCCCGAGCCCAAGAGTCTTGACAATCCCTTCGTGGACGTGAAGGAGAGCGATTACTTCTTCAAGCCCGTGCTCTGGGCCGTTGAACAGAAGATAACCCAGGGCGCCAACGCGGACGGCACCAAGTTCGCGCCTTACCAGACCTGCAGCACCATGCACATCGTCACCTTCCTGTACAGATCCATACACTACGGAGCTGACGGCTGGGGCGATGTGGCAAGGGACTGGGCTCTCGGCAAGGGCCTGGCAGACAATACCAATCTTGAGATCAAGATAGGTGAGGACTGCCCCAGAAGCGCCGTGGTGACCTTCCTATACAGGTACTACGAAGGCAAATAATTTGCAGGAGCGCATCATGAAACGCATAATAAGTCTATTTATCTGCGTAATGCTGCTGGCGGGCCTGGTGCCCGCGGCAGCCTTTGCGGAGGATACGGTCATATCGAAGATCAGCATGATCGGCGATGAGCCGGCTGAAGGCTACAAAGTAGGAGACTTCGATTTTGATCTTGGTAATCTTAAATACGCGGTCAGTGTCTACAGGGCAACCTGGTACGATTACTGGAAAAAGGAGGAGCTGAGCCCCGGAGATGAGTTCAAGCCCGGCCATTCCTATTACCTGGATCTGGTACTCAAGGCATCCGACGGCTATGTGTTCAGCATGGACAAGGATCCAAACAGCGATACCAACGGTCAATACGATGTGAGCGTGAAGTATAACACCAACACATACAATAACATTGAGGTCGACGGAGGCGGTGGACAGAAATATCTTTATGTAAAGCTATACTGGCCGAGCCTGCCCAAAGAACAGATCTACGATGTTTACATCACCATGCCCGAGCCCGAGGCGAGGATGAACGCCTACTACGACGCAGAGGACAAGATCACCACCGAGGACAAATACGTGTACTATGTGCAGGGCGTAAGCTGGTATCTGGGCAAGGATGTTAAGACCGCTTCCAATCTGTATTTTGACGGCTTGACCGATTATAATGTCAGGCTGCAGATCTTATCGGGAAATGACTACGAATTTGCCCCGGGCTGCAATGTCTGGCTTAACGGCAAACAGTTGGAGTCGGTCACGGATCTGGGTAAAACGACACTGGTGGCATACTATTTCTTCACCACCGGTCCGGATAAGGACATGGCTAAAGCTACGATACAGATAGCAGAACCGGCTGTCGGCCATCCGGCAAGCTACGTCGATCAGACTGACGCAGCTACGGAGCATTACAAGACCTACCAGTACAGTATAGCTGGCAGGTATATCTACAACGGCATCTACTGGTACGACGAGACCGACAAGAAGTATCTGGACGAATCCAGCGTGTTCGAAGCCGGTCACAGATATACAGTGAGGCTGGCGAAGAAAGCTGACTCGGGATACCAGTGGACTTTTAACGGCGACTATACCATCAACGGCAAGAATGCCAACTCGGGTATCATGGCTGAAGTGGCGGAAAACAAGGACCACCATATCCTGCATATGTGGTATACCTTCCCTGAAGTCAAGGCGAAGGAGCCCGAAAAGAAGGTAGTAAATTCCGTGTCCATGACATGGAACAATGCGGAGACCGATAAGAAGCCCGATTATGAGGTCATAAAGGCCGGCGTCGGATATCACATTGACACCGATTACAGCGACAACGGCGCGGTAAAGGGCGTGGCCTGGGCGGAGGTATCCTCCAAGGACATCAACAGCATCGTGAAGATACTGAGCCCGAATGATACGTTTGAAGGCGGAAAGACCTACATGACCGCCGTGGTCCTGAAGGCCGACGATGGCTACATCTTCGATGAGAAGTTCGCCAGCGATTTTTCAAAGGCCCAGCTCCATAACGACAATGCGGACTTTGTGCTGCTGGAAGACGACAAGCAGACCATGTATGTTTACCAGTACAGCGGCCCGCTGGAAGAAAAGGTGAAGCTGACTCCCATAAACGAGATCTCAATCACCATTGCGGAGCCGAAGCTTGGCGAATCGCCGGCTTATCTTTACGCATGCGGTTCTGATCTTTACAGCCAGATAATGGTAACGGACGAGACCTATACCAACGGCATGGCCTGGGTGGAATTCAAGTCAAAGCCTGCAAGCCTTTACGATATTAAAATGGAAAACGTAGCAGCCATGCTCACTCCAAACGATAAGTTTGAAGCAGGAAAGAGCTACGGCTTTGCTGCTGTTTTAGCTGCAGCTCCGGGATATGGATTCCCTGAAGGTTATATCCCGGCAAAGGTGAACGGAGAAACCGCTGTAAGCGAACCCATGAATGAGCAGGCTGCAATTTGCATGTATGCTTTCGATTATCTCAAGGAGACTGCACCTGCCAAGCTGACGTCAATAAAGATCACCCAGGGACCGGACAAAACTGAGTACAAGGACGGAGAGAGCTTCGATCCCTCCGGCATGATCGTCACCGCGGTCTACGACGATAAGTCCGAAAAGGCTGTAAGCGGCTATACTTTCACACCCTCCGGAAAGCTGGCCGAGAGCAGCAAGACTGTCACCGTAAGCTACACCGAAGGAAACGTGACGAAGACCGCCGAAGTGGACATCACCGTCAAAAAGGCCGTCCTGGACTACATCAAGATTTCCAAGGCGCCCACGAAGAAAGAATACAAGGCGGGGGACGAGTTCGATCCCGAAGGCATGGTTATAACTGCCGTTTACGACGACAAGACTGAAAAGGCGGTGGATAACTATACCTACACGCCCTATGGCAAGCTGACGATTGAGGATAAGAACATCAAGATCAGCTACACCGAGGGTAATGTTACAAAGATAGTGAACCAGAAGATCAGCGTGACCAAGGCCAAGACCCCCGAATCCCTGGAGATCACCAAGCAGCCTGACAAGACCGAATACAAGGAAGGCGAGAGCTTCAAGCCCGCGGGCATGGTGGTGACCGTCACCTACACGGACAAGACCACTGCAGAAGTGGAGAATTACAACTACGAACCCTCCGGCAAGCTGGCCGAGAGCGACAAGTTCGTGACCATCACCTACACGGAAAACCAGGTGACGCGCACTGCTGACGTACCCATCAAGGTAACCAAGCAGGTCGCTATGGTGAATCCCTTTACCGACGTAAAGGACAGCGATTACTACTATGACGCAGTTCTGTGGGCATACTATCACGAACCGCAGATAACCGACGGTACATCCAAGAACCACTTCAGTCCCAATGCAACTTGCACCAGAGGCCAGGTGGTGACATTCCTCTGGAGAGCGGCCGGTTGTCCTGAGCCTAAGTCCACAGAAAACCCCTTCGTGGATGTAAAGGAGAGCGACTACTTCTACAAGCCCGTGCTTTGGGCAGTGGAGCAGAAGATCACCCAGGGCGCAAATGCGGACGGAACCAAATTCGTTCCTTACCAGACCTGCAGCACCATGCACATTGCCACCTTCCTGTACAGATCCATTCACTTTGGCGCTGACGGCTGGGGCGATGTGGCGAAGAACTGGGTAAAGAGCAATGGCCTGGCAGACAACACCGGTCTCGAGATAAAGATCGGAGAGGACTGCCCCAGAAGCGCTGTAGTGACCTTCCTCTACAGGTACTATGAAGGCAAGTAAGCTTTAAAGAAAAATGATACAAAAAACCCCGGCAATGCCCGGGGTTTTTTGTCGCAATGTTTAAACAGAAGGGCAGATTATGATAAAATGCATATACGGAAGATATTCTTATCGATCGGAGGTCAAAATGGACGGACTTGTATTCTTGAGCCACAGCTCTGCTGACAAACCCATAGCGGATGCCATATGTCACAAGCTGGAGGAAAAGGGGCTCAGGTGCTGGATAGCGCCGAGGGACATTAAGAGCACGGACTGGGCGGGCTCCATAATGGACGGCCTGCACAGGAGCGAGGTTTTCGTGGTCATAATAAGTCATAATTCCATAGATTCCGCGGAGGTCACAAAGGAGGTGACAGAAGCCACCCGTTGCTGCGACTATCTGGTGCCCTTCAAAGTTGATCCGGACGAGCTGAGCGACCGCCTTCGCTATCACCTGGGACCCTGCCACTGGCTGGATGCGGTGACACCGCCCCTTGAGCAGCGCATAGAGGAGCTGGCATACCGCATTCTTCATCTCTCCGAGGAAGATGCCATATACATGAACAGCGGAAGATTCGCCCTTACAGAAAGGATGGTCTATCCGAGGGCCACATTTGTTGGCCGCGATGCGGAGATGGAACAGATCTCTGACATGCTGAAGGACGACCGAGTGGTATTCATCCAGGGCATGGGCGGCATAGGAAAGAGCGAGATCGCCAAGGGCTATGCTGCTGCCCACAAGGGTGAATACGACACGGTCATCTTTGCGTCATATAACGGCAGCATAATGGAGCTGTTCTGCAGTGATGCGGTGCCCATAGAGAACCTTCACAGGGCTGAAAAGGAGGGGAACGAAAGCTATTTCAGAAGAAAACTGGATGTTTTCCAGACCCTTGCGGGTCCTGGGACCCTTCTTATAATCGACAATTTCGACACTGCAGATGACCCTCAGTTGGAAGAGCTGCTGACAATGCCCTGCAGGTTCATATTCACCACCAGGAACGATCACAGTGAATATCCCACCCTGGAGGTGGGACCTATAGAGGACAAGGCTGTGCTGCGAAAGATCTTCGCTGCTGCCGCCGGAACGCCTGTAAAGGCTCAGTTTGAGCCGGCAGTGGACGAGATGATAGATCTAGTGGGCGGACATACAATCACCGTGGAGCTGATAGCGCGGCAGATGAGTGCCAGCTTCAGGACTCCGGTGCAGATGCTGAAAATACTGAAGGATACAGGTGTAAATACGCATCTTAAGGATAACATAAACAAGACTGGCAAGGAAAAGCTGAGTGCCTACGATTACATCCGGGGCCTCTTTTCCGTGGCAGACCTGAGCGATGATGAAAAGCATTTCCTGTCCATAATGTCCCTGCTTCCTCCCGGCGGCCTGGAGGTGCCTCTCCTGGGCGAGATGCTGAAGATGGAGGATTATGACATCGTAAACGACATGATAAACAGCAGTTGGCTGATCCGGGGAGGCGAGGGCAATGTGCTTCAGATACACCCGGTGATCGCGGATGTGATCCGCTCCGAGCTGAAGCCGGATACCGTAAGCTGCAGGGATTATGTGCTGGCTCTTGGCGAAAAGGCCAGGCATTTCTGGGGCATGGATACGGAGGAGCGTGATGCCCTGTATCCTCTGGTGACCCGTCTTCTGACCCTTTTCCCGAGACCGGATTCCTGCGGAACAGAAGATGATGCCAAAGCAGTTTTTGCCGCCTACGGACAGTTTGCCAATTCAGGGTGGATATGCGGAGACTTCGAGCGCTCCAAAAAGGTGAGCCGGGAATACTACGACTGCGCTTTGTCCCTGTACGGCCCCGGGAGCCTGCAGGCAGGTCTGGGTGCCACATATACGGCAGGCGCTTATTACAACAGCGGAGACTGGGTTGGAGCAGGCCCCTGGTATGAGCTGAGCTTCAGACACCAGCTGATAGGCGCAGGGCTTCTGGATAATGAAGGGGATATCTCTTCTGTTATAGGAGCTGCACCGGATCCGGTGAAGCTGGATGAGCTTTCCGGAAACGAGCTGGAGCAGCTTTACGCCATCTGCACAAGGATAGCCAGAAACAACGTGCTCACGGGCAATTACGAACGGGCACAGCAGGCCTTCGATCTGGCCGTGGCATATGCAGATGCAAGGATCCCGAAGGGCAATTACACTCCGGGCCGCAAACATCCAGGCTGGTATGCGGGAATCTTCCTTGAACAGACCAGACTCTATCTCTATCAGGAGCGCTGGCAGGATGCTTACAACGAAGCAAAAAAGACTCTGGAGCTTATGGAGGATGACATCGACTTCGAAGAGGCCAACATGGGCTTTCCTCTGATCTATCTTGCAAAGGCCTGCAGCCACCTGGGCCGCTTTGATGAAGCCGATAAATACCTTGAACGCGCTGAAGAAATAACCGATCGCCTTGTGGGCAGGAACACACGCACGGATTTCCACATGAGGGAGGCAAAGGCCGAAAATCTGCTGCTTTCCGGGAAACGGGAAGAGGGCATATCCGAGCTTACAGTGCTTCTACTGGACATGGAGAAGCATCTGGGCGAGAACAACCAGGAGACCATCGGAATCAGAGAAAAACTAGAGAAGGTCAAGGCTGAAGTCACGCCCTGATAAATGAAAAACAGCTCCATCGCGGAGCTGTTTTTTTTGGTGCCGGCGGCGGGGGTTGAACCCGCACGTCCTTGCGGACACGGGATTTTGAGTCCCGGGCGTCTGCCAATTCCACCACGCCGGCAAGTTATGATGATGAATGTGCTCCAAGTCGCACAAATACCTGCAAATAATAGCATAGAAACCGGTCTTTTTCAAGCGTCTAAAGATACACTTTTCTATTGATTTTCTCCGCTTATAATGTATAATATTTCAGTAACAATTGAACGGAGGAAATCCTAATGAATACAATCGCACTTGTAGGTAATTCTACAGCACTACTCGGAACCTATTCATCCCTTATAATGATCCTGGCAGTATTTGCCCTTATGTACTTCATGGTACTTCGTCCTCAGCAGAAGAAGGAAAAAGAGACCCAGAAGATGAGGGATTCTCTCAGAGTGGGAGATGAGATCGTAACCATCGGCGGCTTTTACGGCAAGATTCTCAAGGTAAAGGACGAAAGCGTTGTTATCATGTGCGGCGCAGACAAGACCAAGCTGGAGCTTGCAAAGTGGGGCATATCCACAGTCATCAATCCTTCCGCCGCTCCCGCGTCCAAGGACAAGGATGCAGACAAGGAGGAGGAAGGCAAGAAAGCAAGTCCCAGAACCATCAAGAAGCTTGGTGCCGACAAAAAGGAAGCCTCTGAGCCTGATCAGCAGGAAGAAAAGTCGGAAGAATAGCACACTAATGCGTCAAGGGCATGTGCAGACCGCACATGCCTGATTTTTTATAATAGAAACATGAAAAAAATACTGGCAATACTCATAACAGCAATAACGATCTTCGGCGCAGTCTTCAGTTTTACGGGACTGGGCGGCATTACCCTGGCGGACAATATGAGCCTGGGACTGGACATGATAGGCGGTGTCTCCGTAGTGCTGGAGGCCCAGACCGATGCTGCAGGCTCAGAGCTTAAGCAGATCATGGACCAGGTGCAGGCCGTCATGGAAAACCGTATCAACGAGATGGGTCTTTCAGAGCCTGTCATCGCTATTGAAAACGAAAACCGCATCAGGATCGAGCTTCCCGGAGCCCAGAACGCCCAGGAGGCCATCGATTCCATAGGTCGTACCGCAAGGCTCAGCTTCATCACCGCTGACGGGAAAGAAATCATCAGCGGAGAGAACGTAAAGAATGCCATCGCAGCCCTTTATCAGGGCAATGAGACAGGTCTCATCGGCACCTATACCGTAAATCTTGAATTCGATTCCGCAGGCGCTGAGGCCTTTGCCGAGGCTACTAAAAAGATCGTCAACGGCCAGATCAGCAGCTCCACCGAATTCAACTCAAGGCAGATAGCCATTCTGCTGGACGATGAGGTGATTTCCGCCCCCTTCGTAAGCACCGTCATAAACAGCACCAGCTGTCAGATAACCGGATCCAACTTCACTGCCAGCTCCGCAGGAAATCTGGCTGCCCTCATAAGAGGCGGCGCGCTGCCTGTGGCCCTCGCAGAGGTCGAGACGGAGATCGTAGGACCCACACTGGGCCTGGATGCCGCAAAGAAGAGCGCTGTCGCAGGTGCCATCGGCGTGTTCCTCATCTTCGTGCTCATGATCATCGGCTACGGCGTCATGGGCGTTGTGGCGGACATCACTCTCGCTCTTTATACCATGCTCATCCTCTGGATCTACGCAGGCTTTGGCATAGTTCTGACCCTGCCCGGCATTGCAGGTCTCATTCTTTCCGTTGGCATGGCCGTCGACTCCAACGTGATCATCTTCACCAGGATCAAGGAGGAGATCGCCATAGGAAAGAGCGTCCGTGTGGCAGTGAGCTCCGGCTTTAAGCGCGCCATG
>JAEEPD010000050.1 GCA_016284575.1 Bacillota bacterium
GCTCAG
Source organism: Bacillota bacterium (assembly GCA_016284575.1). Classification (GTDB taxonomy): domain Bacteria; phylum Bacillota; class Clostridia; order Peptostreptococcales; family Anaerovoracaceae; genus RGIG2707. The sequence continues at coordinate 7 of JAEEPD010000050.1, forward strand.
ACCTCACCATTTCCCCTTCACCGAACCCTCTGCCGAGATGGACGTGGAGTGCTTCAAGTGCGGAGGACAAGGCTGCAATGTGTGCAAGGGCTCCGGCTGGATAGAGATCCTCGGCTGCGGAATGGTACACCCCAATGTGCTTAAGTTCGGCGGCATAGACACCGAGAAATACACAGGCTTTGCCTTCGGCGTAGGCGTGGAGCGTATCGCCATGCTCAAATACGGCATAGACGACATGCGCCTGCTCTACGAAAACGACATTCGTTTCATCGAACAGTTCAGGTAAGGAGGCAGAAAAATGTTAGTACCTATCAAATGGCTTAAAGAATATACAGACGTGAATCTGGCTCCCCAGGAGTGGGTGGACGGCATGGTGCTGTCCGGGACCAATCTGGAGTCCGTGGACTACTGGGACAAGGGCATCGAAAACATAGTGGTGGGCCGCATCGAGAAGATGGAGCAGCATCCCAACGCAGAGAAGCTGAAGGTCTGCCAGGTATACGTAGGTAAGCCCGAGCTTATTCAGATCGTCACCGGCGCTGCCAACATGAAGGAGGGAGACAAGGTGGTAGTGGCTCTTGACGGAGCAAAGCTGCCCGGACCTCTCCACGGCAAGCCCAAGAATCCCGAAGGGGAGACCATAACAGCAGGCGAGCTCAGAGGCGTAAGATCTGACGGCATGATGTGCGGCTGCCAGGAGCTGGGCTTCCCGGACAAGATCGTTCCTGTCCGCGACAAGGACGGCCTCTGGATACTGGACGATGAATGCTTCGTGCCCGGAATGCCCATAGTTGAGGCTCTTGGCATTGAGCTTCCCACCGTGGACTTTGAAATAACGCCCACCAGGCCCGACTGCCTGTCCATGATCGGCATTGCAAGAGAGTCCGCAGCCACCTTCGGCACCGAGCTCAGATATCCCGAGACCAGGTGCACAAAGGTCTCCTCTGAAAAGAGCGAGGACTATATTCAGGTCGAGATAAGAAAGCCTGAGCTCTGCCCCAGATACTGCTGCAGAGTGATCAAGGACATAAAGATCGGCCAGAGCCCCTGGTGGCTCCAGAGGAGCCTGATGCTTGCAGGCATGAGGCCCATAAACAATATCGTCGACATAACCAATTACGTGATGCTGGAATACGGCCAGCCTCTGCACGCCTTCGATATCCGCACCGTAAAGGGCGGAAAGATAATCGTTGACACCGCAAAGGACGGCGATAAGTTCACCACCCTGGACGGCGTTGAGAGAACTCTTAATGATTCCGTGCTGATGATAAACGACACCGAGCGTCCCATAGCCATCGCAGGCATCATGGGCGGTCTCGATTCCGAGATCCAGCCGGATACCACCACTGTTCTTGTAGAGTCCGCCAACTTCAACGGCGACAGCGTAAGAAAGTCCAGCGCCTTCCTTAAGCACCGCACCGAGGCCTCCGGCCGCTTCGAGAAGGGCATAGACCCCAATCTGGCTAAGGATGCCTGCGACCGTTTCTGCTACCTGGTGGAGCTTCTGGGTGCCGGCACCGTTCTTGAGGGCGACGTGGACGTTTATCCATGCCCCGCAAAGAACGTGGTCACCAAGGCAAGAGTAAGCCGCATCAACAGCGTCATAGGCATCGACATCAGCGGAGAACAGATGTGCAGATACCTGAACGCTCTGGAGATAAAGACTGTGCTGGACGGCGATGTCATAACATGCACCGCACCCACAGTGCGCCAGGACCTGAACATAGAAGAGGACATCATCGAGGAAGTGGCCAGAATGTACGGCTACGACAAGATCCCCGGAACCATTCCCGAAAGCAGCACCAAGGGCGGTCTTACTGAGCTTCAGAAATTCCGCAAGCTGGCCAAGGAGAGCCTCATGGCTCAGGGCGTTTCCGAGATCATGACCTATTCCTTCGTAAGCCCCAAGGGCGTGGACAGGGTCCAGGAGAGGGAGCAGTCCTACTTCAGACAGTTCGTAAAGCTCATCAACCCCCTGGGCGATGATACCTCCGTAATGCGCACCATGCTGCTTCCCGGCATGCTGAATGTCATCTACACCAACAGCTCAAGAAGCATTCCCGCTGTAAGGCTGTTCGAGCTTGGCAATACCTTCATCGACCTGCCGGGAGAGGAGGGTCTGCCCCTGGAAAAGAATGCCCTTTGCATAGCCTGCTACGGCGAGGATGAAAATTTCTTCACCCTCAAGGGCATAGTTGAGCAGCTCTTCAGATCCCTTGGCATAGAGGGCGTTGAATATACCGCCAACAAGAACGAGCGCCGCTTCCATCCCGGACGCTGCGCAGAGGTGGAGATAGATACCCGTTCCCTTGGCTTCATCGGCCAGGTCCACCCGGACGTATGCGAAAGCTGGGGCATCGAGACCGATGTCTACGCTGCGGAGCTGGATTTTGACGCCATAGAAAAGCTGGAGCGCAGGGAGGTACGCTTTGTTCACCTGCCCAAGTTCCCGGCCATAGTAAGAGACTTCGCCATGGTGGTGGAGGACAGCCTGCCCGTTGGCGAGCTGGAGAAGTGCATCAAGCAGAACGCCGGCGAGCTGCTGGAAAAGGCCGAGCTCTTCGACGTCTACAGAGGCGCCCCGATTCTTCCGGGCTTCAAGAGCGTTGCCTTCAGCCTCAGCTACAGATCCGCTGACAGGACCCTGAAGGAAGGGGAAGTGAACGAGATAAACGAAAGGGTGCTTTCGGCCCTTAAGGATAAGTATAAGGTAGTTCTCAGAGATATCTAGGACAGGAAGGATGCCGTTATGGATGACAGAAACACTGTGACCGTTAAGATCTTCGGTCAGGAGTACACCATCTCCGGGGATATGCCCAGAGAGTACATCATGAGAGTAGCCGATTACGTGGACAGCAAGATGAGTGAGATCGGAGAGAACAGCACCAATCCAGTATCGTGGATCGCAGTGCTCTCCGCCATCAATATCACGGATGAGCTCCTCCGCACCACCGAAGAGAGAAACGATCTCTACAACAAAAACCTTCAGTATCAGACCGATGCTGCCAAGTACGAAAAGCTCTGGGACGAGGCTCAGAGAAGCCTGGCTCAGACCAGGGAAAGAGAGCAGGACACCACCGATCTCTATACTGAAATCAACAATCTCAGAAAGCAGAACGATGCACTGAAGGGTAAGCTCCAGGAGCTGAGCGACCAGCTTGCGCACGCGCAGAATGCCCCCGAGGAGGCAAACGAAATGATACGCCAGCTGGAAGCCAAGTGCAGAGACACCGAAAGCAGCTTTTTCGACCTGCAGATGGAGAACATCCACCTGAAGAACGAACTGGAGGCCCTGAAGAGACAAGCGAGGTAATATGGATCCCAAAGCTCTGAGGGTCTTGGAGTACCAGAAGATCATAGACATGCTGGCGGAGCAGTGCAGCAGCAGAATGACGATGGAAGAAGTTAAAAGGCTTCTTCCGTCTTCTGATGCGAGGAAGGTCTCCGCGGAGCTGGATAAAACAGAGGAGGCTGTGACTGTTCTTCTAAAGAAGGGCATGCCTCCTCTTGGCAATTTTTACGACATTGCAGGCCTGGCCCATCTTGCGGCCAAGGACGGCCTGCTTACAATGAAGCAGCTTCTGGAGGTGGCGTATAACCTCAATTCCGCCAGAAGGAGCAAGGATTTCCTTCAGTCGGACCTGCCGGAGCTGCCCTATATCGACAATCTGGCCATGGCCATCTCCTCCGAAAAATATCTGGAGGAGGAGATACAAAGCTGCATACTGTCGGAGGACGAGATGGCGGACAGCGCCAGCCCCGAGCTCTACAGGCTGCGCAAGGCCATACTGCGCCAGAACGAGTCAATAAGATCTAAAATACAGCAGATAGTGGGCTCGGCGGAGAACCAGACATTTTTGCAGGATGCCCTGGTCACCCTACGCGACGGCCGCTACGTAATACCCGTAAAGCAGGAGCACAGGGGCAGGGTCCCCGGTATCATCCACGACCAGTCCGGCTCCGGCGCCACCCTCTTTATAGAGCCCCAGGCCATCGTCAACATGAACAACGAGCTCAGGGAGCTGGAGCTTAAGGAGAGGGAGGAGGTCCAGCGGATCCTAAAGGAACTCAGCGGCCGGGTGGGCGAAAGAGAGGCTCAGATCAGAGCCAACCAGGACATTCTTTTCAAGCTTGATCTGGTATTCGCAAAGGCCAGGCTTGCCTGCGACATGAACGCCTCAAAGCCCGAGATCAGCCGGGAGGGCGTGCTGGAGCTCAGAAGGGCAAGGCATCCCCTTATCGACCCCAAAAAGGTGGTTCCCATAAGCATAGGCATAGGGGAGAGCTACAGGACCCTCGTGATAACCGGTCCCAACACCGGCGGCAAGACTGTCACCCTTAAGACCGTTGGGCTTTTAAGCCTAATGGCCCAGGCGGGGCTCTTCATCCCTGCGGGCAGCGGCAGTCAGGTGCCTGTATGGAAGGGCATCTATGCGGACATCGGAGACGAGCAGAGCATAGAGCAGAGCCTTTCCACCTTCAGCTCTCACATGACTAATATCGTGAAGATAACAGAGGCTGCAGGCAAAAACTGCCTGGTGCTTTTGGATGAGCTGGGCGCGGGAACGGATCCCACGGAGGGCGCGGCCCTTGCCATCGCCATACTGGACCATCTGTTCAAGTGGGGGGCCAGCACCATAGCCACCACCCACTACACGGAGCTGAAAAAGTACGCAATGTCCACCGAGGGCGTGCAGAATGCATCCATGGAGTTCAATGTGGAGACCCTTTCTCCCACCTACAGGCTTACCATAGGCGTAGCCGGCAAATCCAACGCCTTTGAAATATCGAGAAAGCTGGGCCTTGCGGAGCCCCTTATAGAATCCGCAAAAAACCTGCTGGAGACAGGAGACATAGCCTTCGACGATGTCTTAAGCTCCATAGAAAGCGACAAGAGGCAGGCTGAGGCTGAAAGGTCCGAAGCCCAGGCTCTAAGGGAGGAGCTGCAGAAGCAGAAGGAGCGCATGGAGGCCCTTACCCGCCGCTACGAGGAGCAGAAGGCAAAGTATATGGAGGATGCCAGGGCGGATGCCCAGGCCCTGCTGGACGAAGCCAGAGCTGAGATCGAGGCCATGCAGGCCGAGCTGCGGCTCACAAGGGACACCATAAACGACGAAAAGATAAAGGCCTCCGAAAAGGAATACAACAAAGCCCTGGAGGAAGCCAAAAAGAGCCTCAAGCAGAAAAAAGACAGCTACGGTCCCAAGAAGAAGACCCGCCAGGAGATCAATTACGACGCCCCTTCCGCGGAGGACATACAGCCCGGCAGGCGGGTGAATGTGCTGTCTGTGGGACAGAAGGGCGAGATCCTCTCCGCACCCGATGACAGAGGCAATTTCAGCGTTCAGATAGGCCAGATAAAGCTGGAGGTCAACATAAAGGATGTGACTCTGGTCAAGGAAAATGTCACCGCCAAAGAGAGGGAGAAGACCAAGTTCTCCAGGCTCTACAGCCAGAAAGCCCTGAACGTGCCCATGAGCCTTAATGTCATCGGCCAGACCCTGGACGAGGCTACAGCCCATGTGGATAAATATCTGGATGATGCCTTCATGGCGGGGCTTGACACCGTCACCATAGTCCACGGCAAGGGCACCGGGACGCTCAAGAGCGGCATCGCAAGGCTTCTTAAGACCCACAGGCACGTGGACAGCTACAGAGCCGGAGGCTTGGGCGAAGGCGGCGAAGGCGCCACCATCGTCAAGATGAAGAAGAATTAAGCTTAAGACAAATCAGACTTTCTGATCGGAAAGTGACCGATACTGAAACAGAAGGGAACAGGATATGAAAAACATCAGAAAAGAAATAGCACAGCTGCTGGCAGAGGCAGTGGACAAGCTCTCCCAGGGCGCAGCAGGACTCAGCGCAGAGGATATAGAGAGCCTCATAGAGATCCCCGGCGATGCATCGCTGGGAGATTACGCATTCCCCTGCTTCAGACTGGCCAAGGCTCTTAGAAAGAACCCTGCCATGATCGCAGCGGATGTGGCAGCGGAGATCTCTGAAAGTCCCGTTTTTGAGAAGGTCCAGAACGTCAACGCCTATGTCAACATGTTCGTATCGAAGGCGGAGCTGGCTCAGATCACCCTTTCGGAGGTAAAGAGCGCAGGGGACCGCTTCGGATTCTGCAATAAGGGCGAGGGAAAGACTGTAATCGTGGAGTACAGCTCCCCCAACATCGCCAAGCCCTTCCACATAGGCCACATCAGGACTACAGTCATTGGCAACTCTCTGTACAAGCTCTACGACGCGGTGGGCTACAAGACCGTCAGGATCAATCACCTGGGCGACTACGGCACCCAGTTCGGCAAGATGATCGTTGCCTACAGGCTCTGGGGAAACGAGGAGGATGTGCGCAGGGAGCCCATCAAGACCCTGCTGTCCTACTATGTTAAGTTCCACGAGGAGGCCAAGGAGCATCCTGAGCTGGAGGATCAGGCCAGGGAGATTTTTGCAAGGCTGGAGCACGGCGAGCCGGAGGAGGTAAAGCTCTGGCAATGGTTCCGCGAGGAATCCCTGAGGGAATTCAACCGGGTCTACGACATGATGGGCATCAGCTTCGATTCCTACGCAGGCGAGAGCTTTTACTCAGACAAGATGCCTGCGGTGCTTCAGGAGCTTAAGGACAAGGGGCTTCTGAAGGAGTCCCAGGGAGCGCAGATCGTGGATCTGGAGGAGTACGGCATGTCGCCGGCTCTGATCACCAAGAGCGACGGCTCCTCCCTTTACATCACAAGAGATATCGCTGCGGCCATCTACCGCAAGAAGACCTACGATTTCTACAAAAACCTCTATGTTGTGGCCTCCCAGCAGAACCTTCACTTCGCACAGTGGAAGAAGGTGCTGGAGCTGATGGGATACGAATGGGCCAGGGACTGCATCCACATTCCCTTTGGCATGGTGAGCCTGGAGGAGGGTACCCTTTCCACCAGAAAGGGCCGCGTGGTGTTCCTGGAGGATGTGCTCAACAAGGCAGTTGAGAAGACCAAAGAAATAATCATGGAAAAGAACGTGAACACCGAAAACGCGGACGAGACCGCAAAGATCGTCGGCATCGGCGCGGTCATGTTCCAGGAGCTGTCCGTCACCCGAAACAAGGACTACACCTTCAAGTGGGATGAGGTCCTGAACTTCGACGGCGAGACCGGCCCCTATGTTCAGTATACCCACGCAAGGGCGGCATCTGTCCTCAGAAACAGCGGCATCGACCTTGCAAAGCTGGATCCTGAAGCCATAGACTACAGCTGGCTCACCTCTGACACGGCCTTCGAGCTTATAAAGCTTCTGTACCGCTATCCCGATGTGGTCCTCGATGCGGCTGAAAAGTATGAGCCTTCGGTGGTCACCCGCCACGTGGTGGACATCGCCCAGGCCTTCAACAAGTTCTATCACGACGAGCACATACTTACGGACAACGAGGCCGAGAAGCAGGCCAAGCTGCTGCTGACGGCTGCCGCAAAGCAGACCATCAGGAACGGTCTGGACCTTCTGGGCATAAAGGCTCCGGAAAAGATGTAGGCGGGAACGGCCATGATACCTGAATTCGCAGAGAGGGAGGATAAGTTCAAGAGCTATCTTCACTCTGAGATTAAAAATTTTCTCTATGACGAGCTGGCGGAGGAGTTCTGCGTTTCCAACGGCATGGACTTTCTTGTCGGCGTTCCGCTGCCCTTTACTGCCACGGATCTGGTGAATTCCCAGTCCAAGGGCCTGCAGCTTACAAGCCTTGCGGACAACATGGTCATGTGCATAGGCGCAGATACCCATTTCAAGTACGCAGAGTACTACGAGCGCTTCCTCAAGAAGTTTTTTGACGAGGCGCTGATGTCCGTGCTGGTTGGCAAGGCCATAGAGGAGCTGAAAAAGGAGCACTTCAGGCGCTCCATGATATACTCCAGGGCGGCCCTGATGCTCGACAGCCAGTTTCCTGACAGCCTCTTTACCTACGCCTGCGCCTGCAGGGAATGGTATCTGAGCCTGGAGGGCGACGACTACCAGGAGCTGGTGGCGCTGCTCAAATCCGACGCCAACGAGTACTTCGAATATACTGTGGAGGCGGACCCGACCTATGCGGCGGCCTGGTACTATATGGGCTATGCCTATCTGAATCAGGCCCAGTACACCAAGGCGGGGATCGCCTGGAACAAGTTCCTGGCTCTGGCCTCCGGCCGCGAGAAGGACAGGGAGGCGGTGGAGGAGATTCGCGAGAGGGTGGCTGCCCTTAAGGATCCCATAAGGATAGAGGAGGGCATCAATCAGCTTCTTATGGGCAGAGTCCGGGAAGCTTTGGCCATTCTTGAGCCCTATGTCGATACGGACTTTGCCGAGTGGTGGCCTCTGCACTACTATCTTGGCTGTGCCTACAGGGAACTGGGTCACCTGCCGGAGGCCATTGAGGGCTTCAGAAGGGTCATCGCCCTTGCTCCGTCCCATTACGAGAGCAATCTGGCTCTTTCGGAGCTCTATAAAGAGGCCGGGGACATGGATATGGCAGAAAAATACGCTCGGAAAGCCGAGCTTTTGAAGGGATAAAATAATGAATCATGTTTTTATCGTCAATCCTGCTGCAGGAAAGGGCAATGCTGTAAAGGAGATATCGCCGAACGGCATGCAGGCCCTTCAGGAGCGTGGAGACTCCTTTGAGATCCACAGGAGCCTGAGCAAGCAGGAGATCTACGATTATGTGCATAAGGTTGCGGAAAAGGGCGAGCCTGTGCGCTTTTATGCCTGCGGCGGGGACGGTACCATCAACGACGTTCTTTGCGGCATGATAGGCTTTTCCAACGCTGAGCTGGCTGTGGTGCCCCTTGGCAGCGGCAACGACTTCGTCCGCAACTTTACAAACAAGCAGAATTTCCTGAACCCGGGAGCCCAGTTCGCTTCCAGGACAATGAACATCGATGTCATAAGGGTGGGTGACACCTATTCCATCAACATGCTGAACATAGGCGTGGACTGCGATGTGGTGGTGGCTGCCAAAAATGCGTCCGGCAGGATAATCAAGGGCAGCATGGCATATCTGGTGGGCGTAGCCCAGGTGCTGCCAAAGGCTAAGGGCTACAAGATGCGCTATGAGCTGGACGGCAAGACCTACGAGGAGGAACTCTTCCTTGCCGCTGTTGCCAACGGCATGTACTGCGGCGGTGGCTTTAAGAGCAGCCCCAGGTCCAGCCTGACCGACGGACTTATAGACGTGAGCATAATAAGGCCTGTGCAGGGCGCCAAGCTGCTGCAGATGCTGCTCAAATACCATCAGGGCACCCATCTTAAGGACAAGGAGGCTGACAAGTACATCAAGTACTTCCAGTGCAAGAAATTCACTCTGGAGCCGGTGGGCGATATAAACGTATCCATAGACGGCGAGGTGAGCATCTTCAAGCGGACCGAGTTTGAGATTATGCCCGGCGCAGTAAAGCTGGCAGTCCCCCAGGGCTGCGAGCTCATACAGTAGCGTTTTCGGTAGTTGCCGAGCTTTGGGTGCTTGATTTTCAGGCAGAAACAGGTATAATGAAAAGGCTTGCCCGCCGGCGCGGATGATCACAGGCAGACAAGCTGAATATGCAGGAG
>JAEEPD010000051.1 GCA_016284575.1 Bacillota bacterium
GGTGCAGAGGCAGTCCCTCAGACCACACACCGTCCTTATAGGCCCTGATACGGAAGAAGAATGTGCCCTCGCTCAGGCTTATGGGCCCGCTGTACAGCACCCGGTTCTCAGCATCGTCCTTGGGACATACGCCGTTTGTGGTGTAGTAGATCTGCGAGCCCTCGGTGGGTGCCGTCAGCACCAGCCTGCTGCCGTAGCTCAGAGTCTGGCCGTCGGTGACAGCGGAGCCGCCGGCGGTGTTCAGAGTTGCAATGACCTTCTCCACCATATCCAGAGCGCTGAGATCCACCGGCACCTCGAAGCTGCTCACAGTACCCGCGTAGGTCCTGATGCCGTTCACCTTTACGGTGTAGTTACCACCCTTTTCGAGGGCAGGCTTAAGGGTGACGGTCTGGACCAGGCCGTTTTCAGCAGTGCCGACCGTTATGGGCACGTCCACGGGTTCCCCGTCTTTCAGGAACTGGATCACCGGACCTGTAACGGCGCCGCCGCTGGCGGGATCCTCTGCCGCAGCTGCAGCCGCGTTCAGATCCTCCTCCATGACCGGCCTTGTGAATTCAACAGTCACCCCATTTGCGTTTGCGATGGCAGAGGCGCTGGCGGGCTCGCTGCAGACCATATTCTGGTTCACATCCAGCCATATGGGAGGAACCGGCATCTCTTCGGAATAGATGGCGGCGCCGCTGTTGTAGCCCTCTTTGTAGTACTTCACCCGCCATGTGCCATCGGGCACATCCCACTTGTAGTAGCCGCTGGCATTGGTCACATAAGTAGCCTGCTGGTCGTTGTAATCCGGAGCCGCAGTCCAGAGCTGCCAGCTTCCGTTTCCGTCCTTGTACTCTATGGATACCTCCACGCCCTCCAGAGGATTGGAAAGCAGAGCCTCGTAGACCACGCCGGAGGGGTCGATCACCTCCTCGGGCTCGATTTCGATCTTTTTGAATGTCCAGTCGCTCAGATCGTAGCCCATATCGCCCCAGTCGCCCTTGACGATATTCACGTAATCCTTGATATCTTCAGGCTCCGTCTTGCAGGGCGAGGGATCGTATATGGTCTTGTAGGCCATGTACATCTTATTCTCGTACTCCAGATAGAGGTGCTCCATCTCGTGCTTATCATCGAAGGTCTTGTCCTCCGCTGCGTTATCCGTAATCGCGCCGCCTACGACACCTGCGGTCGTCGAAACACCGGGAGCAGGTATAAACGCGGTGATTGCATTGGGCATTACCGTGGCAAGACCTATGCCAAGCTGCCAGCGATTTGCCTTCTGCTTCAGCGCATCAAGCTTATCATAGCCTTCATATTTGATCTCGTTGATCTTCTGCAGAGCATCGTACTTGTGGCTCTCCAGCTTTTCGCAGCTCATCAGCTTCCTGAGAGTGTTCTCGTATTCATCCAGACGCTTCTTGCAGTCCATGAGCATCTTAAAGAGACTGTCCATCTGATCCGTCATCTTTTCGGACGCGTCAAGGGTGCTCTTCCCAAGGCCTGCAACGGTCAGCACATTGCCCTGAACAGACTGGAAGGTCTTGATGTGCTCCGCAGTAGTCGGCCCCTTTGCATAAATGGAGCCGCCCTCGTCCAACAGCTTATCCAGCTGATCGAAGGTGACATCCTTGGCATAATCGCTAAGAGTGGTGACTACCTTCGTGATGATAAGATCCGCCTGACTGCCGACAGGAGCCGGTCCGCCGGAGACGTCTGCAGACAGCAGCCTGTAGGATCTGGTCCTGAGCGGGCTGCTTGCCGACACGTCATCCGGAAGCCTGGATACATCGATGACCGTATACATCGTCGTCTCGAATACCATATCCACGCTGCCATCCGGCTTTTGGACAAAGCGTATGGCGTCTTCGATATCCGCATACCTCAGGAAGCTTCCTGCATTGCTCAGATCCTTTCTGAAGTCGGAGGGCTGGTCTTTTCTTCCTGCAATGAAGGCCTCCAGTTCAGATCCGCTAATTACGCGGTTCTCGGCTGAGATGACTGCATCCGCCTGATAGCTGCCCTCGGAGGGTTCTATGATGTAAGGATCTTCTTCGCCCTCCTCCACATCCTGAAAATCGCTCTTTTTCATGCCACTGAAGCGTATATTCCCGGTCTCGAAGCTGACGGATGAGCTCCCGCCTGCAGATCCGCCGGCTGAAACGGTGTAGGCATCCATATCCTTGAAGGCTTTTGCAGCCGCATTCGCATCTGACACGCTGTATTTCAGCTCATTGAGGACCAGCTCCTTATATTCCTTCGGATCGGAAGCCTGTCCAAGATCAAGCTCCACCCTGGTCTTCATCAGATCATAGCCTATGCTCATCTTTCCGAATCTTGTAGCTGGGAAGATGGCATAATATGAAGTGCTGTAGGGACGGTCCTTAAACTCCAGGTCAAGCTCCCGGTTGGTATAATCGAAGGTCTTTTCGTCCAGGGGATAGAAGCTGAAGCAGAGAGGATCCGCCATTCTGGAATAATTAAGACACAGCATGGGGCTGAGCACCCTTCTGGCATCCGTCAGGCCCCATTCATCCGGAGCATCGTCGTTGAAGAAGATCTGGACCATCACTCCCGTTTCCTCGTAATCGCTGCCAAAGGTGAGCACCGCCTTGTTCAGCTCGGCAAAATCCCTGGCATCTCCGGGATAGCCGGTCACATCCACCCTTTTCCCGTTGAAGATGTAGCTGAGCATTATCTTTTCCGGGAGCACTGACTTTGCGATGTACTCCACAGTCTTTTCTTCGGCGCCTTCAGGCCAGAGCTTTGCGCCCTGAGCATCAAAGATCTCCACGCTGAAGACCTCACCGGTCTTTTCATCCGCCACGGGCAGCTGCAGCTGAGCCTTCCAGTAGCCATACTGCGGTACGGTCACCGTCTGATCCTTTGTATTGGCAGGATCGGTCAGGGATGTCATTCTTATGGTGAGGACGGAGCCCGATGCCGCCCTGCCCTGTATCCAGCTTTGCGTGCTGTGGGCAGCAGAAGCCATAACTGCATTGAATCCGATTATCCAGCAGCGGCCGGAGGAATAATCCCAGCCGATGTCGGTATTGCCGGCAGCTGCCTTAAGCACAGCGTGGCTGGATGTGGCTGCGGCATCATTTGCCTTTCCCGTAAGGATCACGGTGCCATTTATGATCTGATCCGACTCCGGAATGACGATCTGAGTCAGGCTGCTGTTTACCGGATCGATTCTGGAACCATCCTCGAGCATAAGACTGCAGCTGATGCCGTCGGGAGCAAAGCGGTCCAGAGACTGAAGGACCAGGGTCCTGTCGGCCTGGGTTCCGCCAGGAGCTGCATAGAACTTTACAGTAAAGTTTATTCTGTCGCCAGCAAGCGCCATCTCCTTGTCAGCGCTTACGGTTATGCTCTGTATGCCGGGTACGCTCTCATCCGCAGGCGCCGGAGGCAGATCCAGCCTTATGCAGGCGTCGTCCTCCGTCAGAGTCTTGCCCCTGACTATGGTTCCGCATACACCCTTTGGCGCCGCAGTATAGTCGCCGTTCATGAACTGGCTCTCCCACTGGGGCTGGTCCGGTCCCAGATACATGAGCATGTCATAGGTATCGTAGGGCAGGCTTCCAAAGTCGGGCTTAAGCACGCCGTTTTCCTCTGTTCCCGTCAGCCTCTGCTGGAATCTGTGGCTCACACCGTCGCTGCCGCGGAGGATGAACACTATATAGGGAGCGTCGACCTGGCGCCCCATGTTCAGCTCTACTCTTGGTGTATCCGCGATGGCAAGTCCGGAGACCAGGGCCGGAGCGGGATAGGAAGCGCCTGAAGAAGCTCTGATCCCACCCACGTACAGGGTAAGGCTGCAGTCGTTGAAATATGAATACATAAGATCTGAATCTACGGGATATTCCGTCAGATAGCTGCTCAGTCCTGTGGCAGTCAGACTGCTGCTGCCCTGCCCGGGCACAGTATAGTATTCCTGTCCTGACCTGAGCCTTATGGTATCGCCTACAGAGGCCTGATATGCGGCCCCTGCAAAGCTCTGAGTCTGATTAGTCAGCACAGCCTCTGTTCCGAACACTATCTTAAGTCCTGCCTGGGTATCCAGCAGTCTGCGCTGGATATAGCCTGAACTGAAGTCTATGCACATGCCGCTTTCGTTGCCCGCCGTTCTGGCACTGGTCATGCCCTTTGTGCCATCCAGCAGGGTCCATTCGCCGGTCTGTCTGTTTTTGTAGTAGATATCGTATTCCTTCGGATAGACGAGCACCCGGGAGGCAGACTGTTCCCCTGGAATGCCGTACTCATCGCTCTGGAACAGCGCGTAGAACTGCACCTTAGCCTTTTCGATCAGCTTAAGCCCGGGAGCGCTGCCTTTGTTTGAGCCATCCTTTACAGCCGTTATGCTCAGGGGCTCGGAATCGAAATATGTGGAATAGGGATCGGCAAGGGAAACTGTATAGCTCCTGCCTGCAATCAGCGCGGAGGTATCCGCGATCCCTGCGTTGAACCAGTCGGCTTTTACTGAATTTCCATCAGTATCTGTAAACTGCAGTATGATGTTCTGCTTCACGGGCTTGTTCTGCTCCGGTCCGCCCAGCAAATCTATGTACATGTATTCGCTGAGTTTGAAGCGTATCCTGCCGGTGATGCTGCAGGAAGCGCCGGGCACGAAGCTCTGCTCGCAGACTGCATCCAGCGGAGCCACATATTGACCGTCCTGCAGCATGTCGAAGACATACAGGGAGTTATCGGTCTTTATGCTGAAGGCTGCATTTCCGGCAAAGCCCTCGCCTGCATAGAAGTAAAAGTCCCATCCGCGGCCGCTCTGCCTCGTTTCAACGGGTTCTTCTGTGAAGGGGGCATCCGCGCCGTTTTCTGTGAACACTGCACTGACGCTGAATTGATCAGTTTCAAACTCCTCCGCCAGCTC
>JAEEPD010000052.1 GCA_016284575.1 Bacillota bacterium
TGCTCATTTGGACTTTGGTGACAATGACGGTCAAAAAAGCTCAGATTGGCCGAAATGAGTTGCGAAAAGTTTTTTTTCAAAACCCCCTTGACACTCGATTTCTATGTGATATTATTTTGATATCAAATCAATACAAAACAGCCTTACTGCTACACACGGTCAGAACGATCGGTCCAGCCCTAAGCGCAAAAGAGAAGTAAAATAGCCCGGCAAACCGGCAATGCCCGGAAAACACATGCCGGTTGCCGGGACACAGAGGATAAACGGAGGACAAACCAATGATAAAAGAGAAGATCATAAGCGAAAAGAAGAGAGGCATGGCTGTGCTTATAGCCGTCATCCTTTTCTACATTGCGGCAATAGTGCTGCTCATCTCTGCCGCAAGCGGACAGTTCAACAGGATAGTTCCATCGCCCTACGGGTCTTACATGAAAGTCACAGGACTCACGGTAGCGGTGCTGATCGTTTCCATCGCCTGGCTCTGCCTCGGCTGGATACTGCTTCTAGGGCTCAAAGTCCTGAAGCCGCAGGAAGCCCTGGTCCTGACCCTGTTCGGCAGGTACTACGGCACCCTTTCAGGCGAAGGATTCTACTTCGTCAACCCCTTCTGCACGGCGGTCAACCCGGCGGCGTCCACCAGGCTCAACCAGAGCGGAGACGTTGACAGCGGCGACGGCGGCAGACTCAAGATCAAGCTCAACGCGGGCGGAGACCAGCTTCAGACCGTCAACAAGAAGATATCACTCAAGATCATGACACTCAACAACAGCCGCCAGAAGATCAACGACGCGCTGGGCAACCCGGTCGAGATCGGGATTGCCGTAATGTGGCGGGTCAAGGACACCGCAAAGGCCGTTTTCAACGTCGACAACTACAAGGAATACCTTTCTCTCCAGTGCGACAGCGCTGTAAGAAACATCGTCCGCATCTACCCCTACGACGTGGCGCCGAACGTCGATACCACGGGTGACGGCATCGCGGACGAGGGCAGCCTCCGCGGATCCAGCGAGCTTGTGGCAAGCCGCATCCGCCAGGAGATCCAGGACAAGGTGTTCGAAGCAGGCCTTGATATCATCGATGCCCGCATCACCTATCTCGCGTACGCACCCGAGATCGCTTCCGTGATGCTCCAGCGCCAGCAGGCAAGCGCCATCATCGACGCACGCAAGATGATCGTCGACGGCGCTGTCGGAATGGTTGAGATGGCCCTTGAGCGCCTCTCCGAGAAGAACACCGTTCAGCTTGATGAGGAGCGCAAGGCGGCGCTGGTATCCAATCTGCTCGTAGTGCTCTGCGGAAACAAGGACGCCCAGCCCGTTGTGAACTCTGGCAGCCTGTATTAGAGGAAGATCGATGACACCCGATAAATCACCAGGATCCGTCAAAGGAGCATCCTGCGGATCCGAAGACACGGAAAGGAGGACAGTTTGATGGCAGAAGAAAAGAAACAGGTCCCCTTAAGGCTGTCACCCAAGCTCTACAACGCAATAGCCGCCTGGGCTGAGGACGATTTCCGCTCCGTGAACGGCCAGATCGAATATCTGCTGACCGAGTGCGTAAAGCAGCGCAAAAAGAACGGAAAATACGTGTCCGAGACCCTGGATGAACCCATCGAGCTGGACATCTAGAGAGCTATTTAGAAAAACATCAAAATACTTATTGACAGCACAGGCCCGCACCTGTATAGTATATTTAGAAATATTTCTAAATAGGTTTACTGCAGGGGCGGGCTTTTCGTATATTCGTATATGAGAGGGCTGCGCTGCTAAGACATATATACTAAGAACAGGAGGTTGCAGTAATGATACAGGAAAAGATCATCGTAGGTCAGGGAGGAGATTATCCGCTGGACGGGATGCTGACCTTGCCGGATCCGGCAAGCGCCGCAGCTCCCTTCCCCGCCGTCGTATTCGTGCACGGCTCAGGCACCAGCGATATGGACGAACACATAGGAGGCCTCTACCCCTTCAGGGATCTGGCGGAGGGCCTTGCGGCCCACGGGATCGCCTCCATCCGCTACGACAAGAGAAGCTTCAAATATCACAGAAAGATAGTTAAAAAAGGTGAACAGGTAACCGTTAAAGAGGAGACCATCGACGACGCCATCCTGGCGGCGGAGCTCCTCAGAAAAGACCCCAGGATAGACCCGGGCAGCATTTACATCGTGGGCCACAGCATGGGAGCCATGCTGGCACCAAGGATCGACGCAGCCGGAGGCAATTTCAAGGGCATGGTGCTGATGGCCGGGACCCCCAGGACCATGGGAGAGGTGGTAACGGACCAGCTCCACGACATGTCCGCCTCAATGAATGCCCTAACAAGACTTCTGATGAGCGGCCAGATAAAGAAATTCGAGAGGATCTTCGCGGAGCTGGACAGCATCCCCGACGAGGAGGCAAAGCGCCGCAATTACGGAGGCGGCGTCACCCTCTACTACTTCAAGGAAATTGCCAGATATGACGCTGCTGAGCTCCTGATGGCGACAGAAAAGCCGGTGCTTATACTGCAGGGCGGAAAGGACTTTCAGGTAAGCCCCGAGAAGGACTTCAACGCATATAAGGAGAGGCTGGCAGGCCGTCCCAACACCGAATACATGCTGTTCCCGGAGCTGAACCACGTGTTCGTGCCCTCGGTCTACGGCGACATCAACAAGGCCATGAAGGAGTACAAGGTGCCCCAGAAGATCGGAGAGGAAGTCATTTCGGTCATCGCAGAGTGGATACACAGGCAGTCCGTTTCGACTGATTCCGAAGCAGGGACCTCTGCAGGCTCCGCCGCCCCGGCAGCGGCTCAGGTCTAAAGGAGGATCCCATGTCATTTTCGGACACTTTCAAGGCCCTTGCGGATCCGGCCAGGCGGGAGATACTGAGCATGCTCAGAGATGGCCGCATGTCCGCCGGGGATATCGCATCCAGGTTCGGTCTTACAGGTGCCACCATATCCTATCACCTGAGCACCCTCAAAAAGGCCGACCTCATAACAGAGACCCGCGAAAAAAACTTTATCTATTACGAGCTCAACACCTCCGTGGTGGAGGAGGTAATGCTCTGGCTGTCGGGGCTTAAGGACTCCGAAGAGCCGGACGCCCCCGAAGGAAAGGAGGCATAAAAATGAAATTCAACAGAAAACAAGTGGCGCTAAGCTGCCTGCTCTGCCTGATCCCCCTGTTTGCGGGGCTTCTTCTCTGGAACAGGCTTCCGGACACCATCCCCACCCATTTCAACTTCAAAGGCGAAGCGGACAGCTTTATGAAAAAGCCCATGGCAGTCTTAACTCTGCCCCTTTTCCTTGTGGCTGTGAACCTTCTGGCAATTTTCGTCACCGAGCACGACCCAAAAAACAGCGGGCAGAGCAAAAAGCTCTACAATCTGATGCTCTGGATAGTGCCTGCCGTGGGCGTATTCGGAGCAGCAGCCATGTATTCCAGGGCTCTTGGAATGGACTCCAATATCAACCTTATGGCCACCTCCCTTCTGGGCCTTGTGTTTGCTGTAATCGGCAACTACATGCCCAAGACCCGCCCCAGCTACACCATAGGAATTAAGCTTCCCTGGACCCTGGCAGACGATGAGGTCTGGACCAGGACCCACAGGCTGGCGGGCTGGCTCTGGATGGGCTGCGGTCTGCTGATCATGATCATGGGCTTCATTCCCGGAGTTCCTCTTTGGACTATCTTCGTGCTGTTCCTGGCCATGGTGCTGGTACCCTCGGTATACTCTTTCCTGCTTTACAAAAAGTTGCACCCGTAGTAAACTGGTGGAAATAACAGGAGGACCGACATGGAATATACAGTACCTCAGGCAAGCATAATCTGCATGGGCATCACCTGCCTCGGCTGCTTTGCCATACCCATCATACTGTTTCTCATACTCAAGAAAAAAGGCGCGGATACCAAGCCCTTCGTGACAGGCGCTGTGGTTTTCCTGCTCTTCGTCATCGCACTTGAGGGCGCCATGGTAAGAGCAGTCCTGACCAGCCCCGCAGGGGAGACCATCCAGAACAATATCTGGTACTACGCCATTTTCGGAGGCCTGATGGCAGGCATTTTCGAGGAGCTGGGCAGATTCACGGCCTTCCGGACCATTCTCACAAATAACCAGGATAAGGATATAAATGCCATAATGTACGGCGTCGGCCACGGCGGCATCGAGGCCATGGTGATCGTGGGCTCCGCCATGATAAGCAACATCATGGCAGCCACCATGATAAACAAAGGCGACATCTCAGCCCTCACCCAGGGACTTGAGGGAGACCAGCTGGCGCAGGTACAGGCTCAGCTCCAGCAGCTGACCACCATCCCCGCAACAACCTTCCTGATGAGCCTCTGGGAAAGAGCCTCTGCCATGATCCTGCACATGGCCCTTTCCGTCATCACCTGGTTCGCGGCAAAAAAAGGCCCTGCGCTGCTTGGCATAGCCATTTTCATCCATGCAGCGGTGGACGCGGTCACCCTCATACTCTCCCGCAGCGGAGCAAGCACCCTGTCTTTGGAGATCATGGTCACCGCCCTCTCCCTGGCCTCGGTATTCTACGCCCGGGTCATCTGGAATAAATACTCATCAAAGCCCGCACTTCAGTAAAACGCCACTCACTGCGCCGCAGCCAGCGGCGCTTTTTTATTATGAACATGTTTCAAACTGTCCCTGCGGCGAATTTTACCCTTTAAAAAACGATTTAATGTGTTAAAATAAAAAGAACACACTGTGCCTGCCGGAGGAACGAGTCCCGGCAGGGAAAAGGAGGCTGTTTTGAGCGAACAGAACACAGTAAAGCGCATACCTATCAAGAATTCCGTCCCCTACAGGGAACTGAAGCTCCACCACGATTTCAGGGAGGCTCTGTCCTCTATGGCAGAGGAATTCGGAGATGACAGCGCATATATAATCAAGACTAAAAGAGAGACAAAAACCACTCCCGCCGAGTACAAGAAGGTGAGCTTCAAGGGGCTCAAGCGCGACGTGGAGGATTTCGGTACCGCCCTCATGAACATGGGGCTCAAGGGCCAGCGCTTTGCCGTTATAGGCAAGAACCGCTACGAATGGATGGTGGGCTACTATGCATGGCTCTGCGGCCTTGGCATCTGCGTGCCCCTGGACAGAGGCCTGCCCTACGATGAGCTGGAAATGTCCGTTATCCGTTCCAAGTCTGACATACTCTTCTTCGACAAGGATCATCTGGAGACTGTAGAGGCTCTGAAGGCTGCCGGCAAGACCCAGCTTACCACCTACATCTGCATGGATAAGATCGAGGGCTACCTGAATGTGCCGGACATCATGGCAAAGGGCCGCGCCGCTTCCCCCGAGGAAAAGGATGCTTACAGAAAGCTGCCCATAGACGCTGACGGCATGACCATCCTGCTCTTCACCTCCGGGACCTCCGGCCTTGCAAAGGCTGTAATGCTGTCCCAGGCAAGCATCTGCCACAACTGCTGGTCCGTGCTTTCCGTGGAGGACCTGCGCCACGGAGACGTGAACATGGCCTTCCTGCCCTATCACCACACCTTCGGCTCCACCGGCCAGACCATAATGAGCCTTGCAGGCATGACAACAGTCTTCTGCGACGGCCTCAAATACGTGCAGAAGAACATGGTTGAATACGGCGTCAGCGTGTTCTTCTGCGTGCCCCTTCTCATCGAGGGCATGTACAAGAAGGTGATGGCAGCTGTAAAGAAGCAGGGCAAGGAAAAGACCCTGAAGACCGGTATAAAGATCAGCAAGGCCCTTCTTAAGGTTGGCATAGACGTAAGAAGAAAGCTCTTCAAGGAGATACACGAGCAGCTGGGCGGACATCTGCGCTACATAGTCAGCGGCGCCTCCGCTCTGGATCCCGTGGTAAATCAGGGCTGGCTGGATCTGGGCGTCAAGGTGGTCCAGGGCTACGGCATGACCGAGACCTCCCCCGTAATGCTTGCTGAAACTCCCGAGGTCCTGAGCCTGGGCTCCAACGGCATCGCCATCCCCGGCGTCACCATGGCCATCGAGGATCCCAACGAAGAGGGCATCGGCGAACTGGTCTGCCAGGGGCCCAACGTGATGCTCGGCTACTACGAAAACGAAGAGGCCACAGCTGAGATAATGCGCGGCGGCTGGCTCCACACAGGAGACCTGGCAAGCCTGGACAAGAACGGCTGCGTGGTCATCCGCGGACGTTCCAAGAACGTCATCGTGCTCAAGAACGGCAAGAATATCTACCCCGAGGAGCTGGAGACCGTCATCGGCAACCTGCCCTACGTTAAGGAGAACATGGTCTACGGCCAGGCACGCCACAAGGACAACGATGTCCAGGATCTGGCTCTTTGCGTGCGCATAGTCTATGACCCCGACTATGTGGAGAATATCCTTGGCATCAAGCTGGGCGAGGAGGGCAGCCCCGAAAGGGAGGCCGGCCTTGCGGAGCTGGATAAGCTGGTGACAGCGGATCTGGACAGGATCAACGCAGAGCTGCCTGCGTACAAGCAGATCCTGCGCCACGAGCTAACGGATCAGGAAATGGAAAAGACCACCACAGGCAAGGTCAAGAGATACAAGCAGCTGACCTAAAAAAAGCAAAATAATAAGCGGTCATTTCCCCGCCGGGGAGATGACCGCTTTTGTTATGCCTCTGTAAGGCCCGTATTTGCCCCTTAGAGCGTTTTTATGATCACGTTCGGGTTTTCATCCGATGCAGACTCAAGCACGCTCAGAAGGCCCTCCAGGCGCCCCTCAAGGGCATCTTCATTTTCGGGCACATTCACGATGATGATGGTCACCGGCTCTGCGATGTCCGTCAGGCAGTCGTAAAGGGCGTCCAGATTGTGACCGTAGTACTCGGGAAATTCCAGCTCCCTTTCCAGAAAGGCGTGGACGTTCTTCATGCTGTCCAGCCTGTTCAGATCCATTAAAACGTATTTCATGTCTTATCCCCTCTTCTGCTACAGCAGCTCCTTGCCGTAGAGCAGCTCGTAGGTCTCGTAATGGTCATCTGTGTAGAACACCAGGCCGTCGTTGCTGAATACTATGCGCTTGGTGCCCCGGGATTTTTCGCCCTTGGTATCTATGTCGCATTCGGTGTAGGTCCTGCCCTTGGCCTTTGGAAGCAGCCCCTCGTTGTTTCCGAACTGGCTGCCGCCTATTACCTTGCCCGGCGCGTACTTTTCAAGGGAGCCGCTGCTCCAGCCCAGGTTTTTAGCCTGCTTCTTGGAGAGGTAATTCTCCGGAAGCTTTCCAAAGGTGTGGATGTAGAGGCCCACCTCATCCTTGCTGTAGTACCAGCCATCCTCCTTGACCGTGATATTGGACGGGCAGACATAGGTCGAGGCCTTGTATTTTGCCAGCAGCGCATCGGGGTCCGTCTGGGCTCCGCCCGAGTCCGCCACGCTCTGCTCAGGAGTCTTGGCATCCTGGGTGCCGGCTGTATAGCCCTCGTCGAAGCCCTTTTCCGAGCCCTCCTTATAACCTGCCTCGAAGCCCTCCTTGTAGCCATTCTCATGGCCTTCCCGGATGCCCTCCGTCTGACCGTCCGCATAGCCGTGGCTGTAGCCATCACTGTAGCTGCCGCCCTTCCCCTGCTGCTGGACCGCGTAATACCATCCTGCCACCAGTCCCAGCGCCAGGGCCAGAACTATGGAGACCAGCTGTTTAGTTTTCTGATTCATTTAATTCCCTCCCGGGATGCCCCTCCGGACAGTTCATACCGCCGCAGGACTGCCTCCCTAACCTTTAAAACTTCTCCCGGTGCACCATTTCGGCCTTTGCGTATGCCTCGGTGTGGGGCTCCGGCTGCTCGTCTATCATGCCAAGAGAAAGCACTGCCTCCAGCTTGTAGGGCTCGGGATAGCCGAGGATGGCACGGACCGCATCGTCTGCGCTCACGGCAGGACCTTCGGGACCCTCCTCCCTCTGGAAGCGCATGCGCATCTGGCACCAGCAGTTGCCCACGCCAAGCTCTGTGGCGCGGAGCATCATCTGGGTCATGACTATTGAGCAGTCCTCCACCCAGCCATCAGCGGCCTCCGCGTCGCCTATTACAGCGATGGCTGCGGCAGCGCTCTTCAGCATGCCTGCGCCTGCAGCCTTGCAGCCCGCCAGAGCCCTTATGGTCGCCTCATCCTCCACAACTATGAGCTGTACGGGGAATTTGCTCTTGCTGCTGGGGTAGATCTGCCCTGCCAGGATTATCTCGTCCAGTATTTCCTTGGGGATAGGCTGGCCGTTGTATTTTCTTACGCTTCTTCTTGCAAGTATTGCTTCTTTTACTGTCATTTCGGTCATCTCCTTTGCTTTTTTATGATTATACCCCAAAACAAAGGCCCCATGCAATAATTTGCAGGAGACAAATAGAACCGTCCCTGTTGCCTCCGGGACGGCTCTCATTGTTACTCTGATGCTTATGGCTACCTGTTATCCACCTTTTCGGGGTACATGTCGTGGCGGCTCAGCCTTTCCCAGGCCACCTCCTCCCAGCGGGTGCCGGGCTTTCCGTAGTTGCAGTATGGATCGATGGATATGCCGCCCCGGGGAGTGAACTTCCCCCAGACCTCAATGTACTTGGGGTCCATGAGCTTTATAAGATCCTTCATGATCTTGTTTACGCAGTCCTCGTGGAAATCTCCGTGGTTTCTGAAGCTGTAAAGATAGAGCTTCAGAGATTTGCTCTCCACCATGCGCACCGAGGGCACATAGGAGATGTATATGGTGGCGAAGTCCGGCTGCCCAGTGATGGGGCACAGGCTGGTGAACTCCGGGCAGTTGAATTTTACGAAGTAATCGTTCTCCTGATGCTTGTTCTCGAAGGTCTCCAGCACCTCAGGCGCGTAATCGCTCCTGTATTCGGTCCTACTGTTTCCAAGAAGGCTCAGGCCTTCAGCATCTCTGTTTCTTTCTTCCATGATCTTTCCCTTTATCTTTTCTTCGAATTCAAAGTAATGCTCTGCTGCGATCCCCGGATCAGGCTAAATGCCTGCCCTCTACCGGACCTTCCAGATACGGCCAAGAGCCTTCACCAGAAAGAAGCCCGCGATCCCCGCTATGCCCTGGCCCACCAGCAGACTGGATGCCAGCACCCAGTAGGGAAGCCCCAGAATGCG
>JAEEPD010000053.1 GCA_016284575.1 Bacillota bacterium
TTTCCACCTCCCGGCCAGAAATCAAAAGCCCGGCCGCTTTTGTAATATTGTAGTACAGAAATAATGGCCGGGCAAGAATAGTTATTTTTTATACAATTCGATAGAGAAATAGAAATTATATGATAATCAATATCCTAAATGCAGCTGAAGCGGAAGACCGTCCGGCTCTCCCAGGTATCGCCCGCCTTGAGCAGAGCCGAAGGAAAGTCCGGCTTATTGGGGGCATCGGGGAAGGACTGGGTCTCAAGGCATACGCCGCAGTTCGGAGTATAGAGGGCTCCGTTTTTGCCCTTTATGGGCACGATGCTGCCGTCCGGAGCAAGCCCAAGATAATTGGCGGTGTAGAGCTGAACACCGGGGCTGTCGGTATATACGTCCATGGCGACGCCGCCTGAGGGGCTGTAGAGGCTTCCGGCAAAGGGAACCCCGGGAAAAGCCTTGGCCAGCTCGCCGAATTCATCATCGCTGCCTCTAAGCACGAAATTATGGTCGTAGCCTCTGGCAAGCTTAAGCTGCTCATCCTCTGCGTTTATCCTTTCACCCAAGGTGTGGGGCTTTGAAAAATCAAAGGGCGAGCCCTCTGCAGCTCTGATTTCCCCCGTGGGTATAAGGTCCGCATCCACCGGCGTGAAGGCAGAAGAATTCAGCTGCAGAAGCTGGGAAAGGGCCGCCTTGGGTCCGGCCTCCTGTCCTGCCAGGTTGAAATAGCTGTGGTTTGTAAGGGAGACCACAGTATCACCCTTGGACCTGGCTCTGTATTCGATCAGAAGCTGGCAGCTTTCAGAAAGCAGATCCCCGGCAGGGGTCCTTTTTGCCGGCTGTCTTTTCAGGGTATAGCAGACCTCAGCGTAAAGGTCTCCGGGGAAGCCTCCCTCCCCATCGGGGCTGAAGATGCTGAAGGTTGCGCTGTTTTCGCTTTCGTCCTCCAGGGTCCAGCAGCGGACACCGAAGCCGTTAAAGCCTCCGTGGAGGCAGTTTGGGCCATTGTTCGCATCCAGAGAAAAACGCCTCGTGCGCGGGCTTTCTGAAGCCTCAGGGCAAGCTGCGCTGCCGCGGGCCTTTTCTTCCGCCAGACTGAAGGCTGCTCCTCCGATGCGGTTTGCGTAGCGTCCCGGAACAGCGCCTATATGCTCTCCATGCTGCCCCAGATAGCCTGCAAGATCGTCAAAACCCAGTACCACATCCAGAGGCTTTCCGCCCCTTCCGGGTACCACCAGGCTCCTGACAGAAGCTCCGTATTCAATTATCTCACAGGAAAAAGGCCCGTCGCTAAGACAAGCCATTTTCACCGCTCTGCCATCAGGCATATATCCGAAAATTATACTCATCGTCTCTCCAGAAGAGCGCCTTAAGCAAGCTCTTCCCTTGAGCTGCGCAGCCCAGAGGGCTACTCCTCCTCGGCTGTACGCAGCTGGTTAAGCTTGTTGTTCTTTTCCTCGATCTCTGCGGCTATACTGTCCAGGATCTCCTCTGAGCTGCTCAGGCAGGCATACATTCCGGGCACGTAATCCCTTACAAAGCCCTTTGCTACGCATCTTTCGACAAAATCGACCAGTTCTGAATAGTATTCGTCGATATTGAACAGCACTATGGGCTTCTGATGCCTGTTAAGGTCCTTCAGGGTAAGGATCTGGAAGAATTCGTCAAAGGTTCCTATGCCGCCGGGGCAGATGATGAAGGCATCTGCGTTGTCCTCCATGATCTTTTTTCTGTCTGACATATTATCGGTCTTGATGACCGTGTCAGCATCGAAAATAGGCTCCCGCTGGTCCATCCAGGTGGGGACCACGCCAATGACCTCTCCGCCGCCGTCCTTTACGCCTCTTGCCACGGCGCCCATAAGCCCGGAGGCTCCGCCTCCGTAGATGAGCTTCCAGTTGCGGCCGGCAATTGCCTGTCCGAGCCCATAGACCTGCCTGATATAGAGATCGTCAATAGCGTCGCTGGCTGCACCATACATGCAGACTGTTATGCTCTTATTATACATTTTTATGAGACCTCCTATCTTGTTTATATATGATTATTGTAAACTATGAAAGCTGCTTTTGCAATAGCCACTCACATACATAATCAAAGCAGGCGGTCTATAGCTTGCTTCTGAGGAACACGGGCATGCCGAAGGCGGAGTTGCCTGCCATGTCGGTGGCAAGAACGCGGGCCCACTTCATTCCCTTAGGGAAGTCGAACTCCACTGTCTGTCTTCCGTAGGGCTTTGAATCAGTCATGGAGATGCGCTTCTTGCTTACGTTTTCGCCGTCGGAGTAGACCAGCTCCGCGTAGCTTAAGGGGAAGGTCCAGCTGAAGGTGGCTGCAGCCCTTCCGTCCTCGATCGAGCTCTCCTCCAGCAGTATCTCGCCTGTGGAATAGAAGTGGCGGCCCTCCCTCAGAGCGTTCACCAGCTCCTCCCAGTTTTCAGAGGAAGGAATATGATCCAGCTGTACATAGGTGCAGTTGGTCAGGGAATAGAGTTCCCAGTCCTCCTCTCTTTCCTCCACCTTGGAGTAGGTATCCAGCTCGCTCATGATGTAGCGGGGCCTGTCAGCCCAGTTGTTGATGTCGTTCCAGACCCTCTCGGCGCGGCCATCCAGCATGGTCTCGAAGGAATTATCCGTGGGCAGCATGCGGCAGCCTATACCCATCCAGCGCTCATCGGTGAACCAGGGCTCGTTCTTGCAGTCGTAGGGCAGACCGTCGTTGGCCTTGGTGTCGGGGTGGGGCATCTGGATGAAGGCATTTTCCCTTCTGCACATCTCGATGACGTCCATGGAGGACTTCAGGTGATAATAGGTCCTTCCGTCGGGGAGCTTCTCGGCGAATTCCTGATCGTCGTCCCTCCAGCGGGAGTAGAGCATGGGCTTTGAGGGCCAGATCATGAAGTGATACGGGATAAGCATCTTTTCCCTTGCCTGTCCCTCGGGGCCCATTACCGCCAGCTCCTCGCCTGTTACCAGCAGGAAGTCGGGGGTGCTCACGTAGCGGGATTCAAGGGCATAGCGCTCCATGTCGGCCTTGCGGCCCTCCTTGTTGTCGTCGTTGCGGCCCTCAGCCCAGAAGTCGCAGGGAGCGAAGATGTCGTAGCCCAGCTCCTTGAAGAGCAGCTCCCAGGGGCGCTGCTTGCGGTAGTCTCTGGGGAAGGCTGCCTGGCTTGCGATGTGCATGTGGGAGCCCAGGCGCTTGTAGCCTTCAAGGGGACGCAGATGGTCGAAATTGGTGTAGCGCATGGCCATGCTGCGGGCAGAATAGATGGTCTCGCTGTTGACAAGGAAGAAGAAGCTCATCCTCTGCACAGTTCCGGGCTGTGCGTTGTAAAGCGGCCAGCGCACGTTGAAGTGCTCCTGCTGCTTGTTGTGGCGCACACCTATGGAAAGGCTTCCGTCCTTTTCTATATTGTAGTAGTTATAGCCCACTATGTTTTCTGTCTGGCAGGGCCAGAAGAAGCGGTGGGGAGAGGGCATTACGCAGAAGGCTCCGTGGGCAGCCTGCAGGGTCAGCACCCTGCCTCTTGCATCCACTCTCTGGCGGTCCCTGTCGGGGCCGCTGTTGGTGTGATATCCGGGATTTTCAACGATCTCCCGCCTTCTTGGGCTCACATAATAGAGCTTATCCTGCTTGAAGCCCCCAAGGCCTGCATGGTAAAGATAAGCTACGCCGTCCTCTTCAGTGGAGGCAACAGCCTCGATCCTTATCAGGTTGGAGCCTTCAAAGAAATTGACAGCAAGGCCGCCTGTAAACTGGCCGAGGGTCAGGCCGTCAAAGGTGACGGTCTTTACGTTTCCGTCCTCTGAATAGCTCATGGAGGAGGTATTCCACTTGTCCTTTGCTTCCTTGACCTCAGCGGTGCGGCTCATGGGATCATCCGAATAGGTGTCCCACTGATAACCGGGCTCCTCCCCGGGCGCCAGCAGCTTTTCCCTCTGGGGATTTATCTTTGTGCGCTTTCCGGTGATGACCTTGAACTGAGGCGTCAGGTTCTCCGCAAGGCTTATCCACTTGCCGTTGCTTTCGTAGCAGAGCTCGAAGATGCAGGGCTTTGCGTCCTTTATGCCAAGCTCAGCGCGCCAGCTGAGGCCGTCCTCACCCTTCCATAAAACAGTCTTTTTATCCATAATGTCCTCCCTTTACGCATGCGAAATATCTGTATGAATATTATCTTCCCGGCCTTTCCCCTTGTAAAATACAGCTTTTCAATATATTATAGTTTTAAGCTATAGTTTTATGTAAATCAATAGGAATAATTTAGATATGACCATCAGACAGCTGCAGTATTTCGCATCCGTTTGCAGGACTCAGAACCTGAGCCAGTCTGCGCGGGAGCTCTTCGTATCCCAGCCCACCCTTACCATAGCCATGAAGGAGCTGGAAAGGGAGCTGGGAACGGCTCTATTTGTAAAAAAAGGCACCCATATAGAGGTCAGCGAGGCAGGAAAAAGGCTGATCCAGG
The DNA here is from genome assembly GCA_016284575.1 of Bacillota bacterium. Classification (GTDB taxonomy): domain Bacteria; phylum Bacillota; class Clostridia; order Peptostreptococcales; family Anaerovoracaceae; genus RGIG2707. The sequence continues at coordinate 4,442 of JAEEPD010000053.1, forward strand.
AGGTGGAGCCCCTTCTCTCCCAGTACGGCCGCATAGAAAGACTGGCAGAGGGGAGGCTTTTTGACAGCCGCTACCTGAGGCTGGGCTTTTCCATCATGGCGGGGAGCTCCCTGATCCCGGAGCTGTACGGAAGGGTGCAGAGGGCTCTTCAGGGGCTGAGGATAGAGACCTTTGAGGGCAGCGGGGCAAGGCTTCTTGAAAAGCTGGAAAACGGAGAGCTTGACGCTGTTATAACCGGGGGAAAATACGGTGAGGATGCCAAATGGAAGGATGCCTTCGAAAGCATGGACCTGCCCGGCGGAGGCCTCAGGTTCTGTGTTGCGGCAGGGTCTGAGCATGGCCAAAGAGACAGCATAGAACTGGAGGATATAGGCCGCATCCCCCTTGCCATGCTGGACGAGAGCTTTCCCATAAGCAGAAATATCGAGGAGCTTTTCAGCTCAGCAGGAATTGCTCTGAATGTGATAATAAGGACCTCTCAGCTATTCACCGTGGAGAGGTTCATAATAAGCGGAGAGGCGGGAGGCTTTCTTCCAGAGGAGGCCTGCGGCAATCCTCAGCTGAAGGTCCTCCACTGCCCCGAGGTGGATTCATTCAGAGCTTTCCCGGTGAAGCTCTTCTGGAAAAAGGAAGCCGAGCAGCCTCTGCTGAAAAGCTTCCTGAGCGTCATTGGTCAGGGGCTTTGCGAAAACTGAAACACAAAAAAGACGGCACCGGGCCGTCTTTTCGTTCTTCGCAATATTATAGATCACGCTTCCGCTGCATCGTGGCGGTATGGGGTATTCTGCCACTTTCCGCCGTTATAGCGATGCATCTCCTCGGTGAGATGATCCCACAGCAGCACATCTCCAGCATCCGGGTAGAATTCCAGGAAGCGGCCGTCCACGAAGGTGTAGAAGCGGGTGATATCCGTACACATGCCGTAGGTTGGGAGGTCGTCACTGGCTATGTCGAACTTATAGGGCTTGCCCTCCAGGGTGCCATCGTAATGGAGCCCTTCTTTGTCCAGCTTCAGCATGCCCTCTCCGCTGATGATGGAAGTAGCGGAGCCAAAGAGAGCCTTATGCTCCGGCAGCACGCCCACCTTCACATGGCCCTGGTGGACGAAGTCGTCTCTGCGGACCTCCTCGGCTGCCCTTTCCCTCTCCATTATGGTCCAGTCGGTCACAAACTCCGGGCAGATGCTGTCTCCCACAGGATGGAGCTGGTAGAATTCGTCCAGCTCTATTTTGTTGCCGCAGCAACGGCAGGTCATGGTGTTGCCCTCGGTATCCATCTCATAGACGGAGCCGCACCTTGGGCAGCGGTAAAGAAGGGTATCCAGATTCTTTGCCATTCCGCCCTTCCCCTTAAAGCGCACCTTCTCCTTCCTGTTCCACATGTAATCATCGTGAGCCAGAAGACGGTTCATGGTATCCTCTATCTCCTCCACCGTCATATCCTTGAGCTGCTGAGGGGTGAACATCCTGTCCACCACCACATCGATGCGGCCCTTCCTCTGATCCAGGCAGTGCTTGGTGTAGTTGAGATAGGCTCCGGAGATCTTCGAATAGTACACAGGAACGCCGAGCTTTTTCAGCAGCTTGGCGCTGCCGGGCATTACGGGCTGAGCCATGCCTGTTATGGAGCTCATGCCCTCAGGCATTATGCAGATATTTCCGCCCTTCTTCACCACATTCAGGATGTTTTTCATGGCGTGAAGATCCGGGGTGAAGTTTTTCTTGGGTATCACCTGCATGAAAGGAAGCAGCAGGTTTGTGGGGAAGCGGAAGAATTCATTGTAGCCCACGACATAGTTCAGCATCTTGGGATAGCACACCGGCGCTGTGAACTGATAGTCCACCCTGGAGGAGTGATTGGCGATCATCACTATTGGGCCCGGCTCGGCTTTTGGATCCGCCTTGTAGGTGAAGCTGGTCTTGTTCAGCGCATTGAGGACCTTAGTCACCTGCATCAGTATCCAGTACATCCACCGGGGCGGTCTTTTGACACTTGTCTTTTTGATTCTCTCGTCGATAGTCATAAGAAACTCCCTTCTGTTTAGGGTATTTTATCATATCTGTCCGCATAAAGCAAAAAGCCCTCCATCCACCGGACCGGTCTGCCCTTTCGGCATAGAAGTCCCCAGGAGCAGACTGCTGCGATTGGCTGGACGCACTTGTGCAGCGATCGCAGCGAGTCGCAGCTCAACTCCTATGTGCCCCATTGTATGCAAAAAGAAAAGACAGCCGAAGCTGTCTTTTCTTTTTGGCAGGGGCACAAGGACTTGAACCCTGGGCACGTGGTTTTGGAGACCACTGCTCTACCAACTGAGCTATACCCCTGCGAAATATGGCGGGAAAGGAGGGATTCGAACCCTCGCACGCCTTACGACGTCTAACGGTTTAGCAAACCGTCCTCTTCAGCCACTTGAGTACTTCCCCGCGCTGAATTCATATCGTTCAGAAAGCTGAACATTGATATATTATATGAAAGCCGGACAAAAGTCCAGTATTTCTTTTAAAAAAGGTGATGGCGGAGAGGGTGGGATTCGAACCCACGGCCCCTTTCGGAGTCGCTGGTTTTCAAGACCAGTTCCTTAAACCGCTCGGACACCTCTCCGAATAATCAATTGGTGACCCATCCGAGACTCGAACTCGGGACACCATGATTAAAAGTCATGTGCTCTACCGCCTGAGCTAATGGGTCAGGTAATGGCTGGGGTAGCAGGATTTGAACCTACGAATGACGGGATCAAAACCCGTTGCCTTACCGCTTGGCGATACCCCAGTAAAAAAAATTGGTGAGCCCAGAGGGATTCGAACCCCCGACACACGGCTTAGAAGGCCGTTGCTCTATCCAGCTGAGCTATGGACCCACACATCTTTTACCGGTATTGCCCGATAAAATAAATGGAGCGGATGATGAGAATCGAACTCACGTTATCAGCTTGGAAGGCTGAAGTTCTACCATTGAACCACATCCGCATAAATATGGAGCGGAAGACGAGATTCGAACTCGCGACCCTCGCCTTGGCAAGGCGATGCTCTACCCCTGAGCCACTTCCGCATTTTTATGTACGACACAGTCGTCCTGTGTCGACGCTCGAATATTATATAGCTGAACTCCTTAGAATGTCAAGAAAAATAAATGCTAATTTTAAAAAAATACGGGGCCCCTGAAAAGGGCCCCGAAGCATTGCAGTAATCAGTCGCAGCAGCTTTCGTCGTCATCTGCCTGGACCTCGTT
>JAEEPD010000054.1 GCA_016284575.1 Bacillota bacterium
GATCCCGCAGCAGCTGCTGCAGGAATGCAGGGCGGCATGGGCGGTATGATGTAGCCTGGGGCTCTCATTAATGTCCGGATTATAAAAAATTAAGCAGAAGGTCCAACAGGACCTTCTGTTTTTTTCTTCTTGCAATTGACCGTAAGCGGCGTTTTGGAGTATACTTAATTATTATTTCAAAAGGTTATACATCGGGGTCAGGAGAAGCATGGCAAGGGGAAAACACGGAAAAAAGACCAGACTTAATACAGCCAAATTTCTGCGCTTTCTGGGCGTTATTGCTTTAGCCGCAGTGCTTATAGCTGCTCTTATCATAGGCCTTAAGTCCTGCGGAAAGGCGAAGGATACGGCGCCCGCGGAAGGTCCTGCTTCAGAGCAGCCCTCCGGAGGCCAGGTAAGCGAAGCTCCTGTCAGCGGGCCTGCTGCAGATGCTTCGGGGACCCCACAGCCTGAGCCGCCCCACGAACCCACGCTTCAGGAGATAGCCGCCTCCATGCAGGACTACAGCCACGAGCCCGGCAAGCAGGCAGCACCCGTCACCGTTCAGGATGAAAATTATCTTCTTCTCATAAACAGGACCCATCCTCTGGGGCCTGACTACTGGCCGGACGATCTGGTCACAGTTTCCAAGACCGTGGCAGGGGTTGGGAACAACGACACCAAAAAGATGCGCAAGGTGGCTGCTGAAGCCATAGAAAAGATGATAGCAGGGGCTGCGGAGCAGGGCATCGACATCGCTGTCCGCACGGGCTTCCGTTCCTATAAGTACCAGAAGGATCTTTACTCAGGCTATGTGCAGAGGAATGGCGAGGCCAAGGCCAATACCTTCAGCGCCAAGGCAGGCGAGTCCGAGCATCAGACAGGTCTGGCCTGCGATCTTGGAGGCAAGTCCCAGAACTATGCCCTCAAGTACGATTTCGGCAAGACAAAGGAAGGCCAGTGGGTCTACGACCACTGCGCAGAGTACGGCTTCATTCTCCGCTTCATAGATGGCACAGAGGATAAGGCGGGTGACATCACCGGCTATGTCTACGAGCCATGGCACATACGCTATGTGGGCGAAGAGGCCGCCAGAGAGATAATGGAAAAGGGTATTACTCTGGAAGAATATCTCGGTGTAATGGATTAATAAAAAGTGCTTGACAAAGACCGCCTGCAGTCTTAAAATGCTCGAAATACCCAAAAGCAGTCAGCAATTGCAGCGGCAACAGCCGCCCATCACATATATAAAAATTTTACAGAAAGGACGATCATGGCAAAATACTTCGATGAACCCTCAAGAACCTTCAGTGAGTACCTTCTGATCCCGGGCTACACCGGCCCCGAAAACACCCCTGACAACGTCAGTCTCAGAACCGCTGTCACCAAGTACCGCAAGGGCCAGGAGGAACCGGCTCTCAGCATGAACATTCCTCTGACCTCTGCCATAATGCAGTCAGTGTCCGGTGACAGACTTGCCATCGCCCTTGCAAGAGAAGGCGGCATCTCCTTCATCTACGGCGCTCAGACCATCGAGAATCAGGCTAAGATGGTGGCAAGAGTAAAGAACTACAAGGCGGGCTTCGTTCCCTCCGACTCAAATATCCGTCCCGACCAGACTCTTGCAGATCTGCTGGCCGTGAAGGAGCAGACCGGTCATTCCACCACAGCTGTCACCGAGGACGGCACCGCAGAGGGCAAGATGGTGGGCCTGGTCACCAGCCGCGACTACCGCATCAGCCGCATGGGCCTGGATACTAAGGTCTCCGAGTTCATGACCCCAGTGGAGAAGCTGATCTACGCCAAGGAGGGCATCACCCTCTCCGAGGCTAACGACATGCTCTGGGACCACAAGCTGAACGCTCTGCCCATCCTGGACGATGCAGGCAGACTCAAGTATTTCGTATTCCGCAAGGACTATGACGACCACAAGGCAAATCCGCTGGAGCTGCTGGATGACGACAAGCGCTACATCGTAGGCGCAGGCATCAATTCCAGAGACTATGCGGAGCGTATTCCCGCGCTGGTAGAGGCAGGCGTCGACATCCTCTGCATCGACAGCTCCGAGGGCTATTCCATCTGGCAGGAGAGGACCATCAAGTGGGTCCGCGAGCACTACGGCGACAGCGTCAAGATCGGTGCCGGCAACGTGGTAGACGGCGACGGCTTCCGCTATCTGGCTGAGGCAGGCGCAGACTTCGTAAAGATCGGCATCGGCGGCGGCTCCATCTGCATCACCAGAGAGACCAAGGGCATCGGCCGCGGCCAGGCTACTGCCGTTATCGAGGTAGCAAAGGAAAGAGACAAGTACTTCAAGGAAACCGGTATCTACGTGCCCATCTGCTCTGACGGCGGCATCGTTCACGATTACCACATGACTCTGGCCCTTGCCATGGGTGCAGACTTCCTGATGCTTGGCAGATATTTCGCCGGCTTCGAGGAATCCCCCACAGCAAGACTCATGGTCAACGGCAGCTACGTCAAGGAGTACTGGGGCGAGGGCTCCAACCGTGCCCGCAACTGGCAGAGATACGACCTGGGCGGACAGAGCAAGCTGAGCTTTGAGGAGGGCGTAGACTCCTACGTTCCCTACAAGGGCATGCTCTCGGACGGCGTAAGGGCTTCCCTCTACAAGGTCAAGTCCACCATGTGCAACTGCGGTGCCCTGACCATTCCCGAGCTGCAGGATAAGGCCAAGCTCACACTGGTATCCGCCACCTCCATCGTGGAGGGCGGTGCCCACGACGTTATCCTCAAGGATACGAGCTCCACAAGATAGAACCATCCGGACCCCGGGGACGGCTCATTGCCGCGCCCCGTTGGGTCCTGTTTTAATTCAGGCAATTGATTTTTCATTATATTTTGGAGGAACATTATGGACAACATCAGACGTCCCGATAACATGGAGAGAATCACCACTCCCGCCCTTGCCAAGGCCTTCATCGAAGAGCAGCTGGCTGCCATCAAGGCTCAGGTGGGAGACGGCAAGGTCCTTCTGGCCCTCTCCGGCGGCGTTGACTCTTCCGTCTGCGCGGCTCTCATTTCCAAGGCCATAGGCAAGCAGCTGATCTGCGTGCACGTTAACCACGGCCTGCTGCGCAAGGGCGAGCCCGAGCAGGTGATCGAGGTCTTCAGAAACCAGTTCGACGTGAATCTTATCTACGTCGACGCTGTGGACCGCTTCCTGGACAAGCTGGCAGGCGTGAGCGATCCCGAGCCCAAGCGCCACATCATAGGCGAGGAATTCATCGATGTATTCGCAGAAGAGGCAAGAAAGCTGGAGGGAGTTTCCTATCTTGGACAGGGCACCATCTGGCCTGACATTCTTGAGAGCGAAGCAGGCATCAAGGCTCACCACAATGCAGGCGGTCTGCCTGATGACATCGCATCCCGCTTCGAGCTGGTGGAGCCGGTCCGCATCCTCTTTAAGGACGAGGTCCGCTGCGTAGGCAGAG
>JAEEPD010000006.1 GCA_016284575.1 Bacillota bacterium
CATCATCGTGGAGCACATTTGCGCCCATGTAGCTCATCTCTCTGAGCTCGCTGTAATTCATGAAAGGAATGGTCAGCGGATCCTTTACGATGCGCGGATCGGTGACGAGAAAGCCGCTTACATCGGTCCAGTTTTCATACACGTCGGCACCCACAATATTGGCGATGACTGCGCCTGAGATATCGCTGCCGCCTCTTGTCATGACCTTGATCCTGCCATTGGGAAGGAAACCGTAGAAGCCGGGGATGACTATTTTTTTCTCTGTCTGTACACGCTTTCCGAAAAGCTCTTTTATCTTTTCGAAATCAAAACTGCCATCGTAATTGAAGGCCATGAAATCAGCCGCGTCAACGAACTCGGCATCCAGGTATTCCGCCAGGCAGAGCGCTGTAAGATATTCGCCCCTGCTTACCAGATAATCGGTCTCCACATTGCGGTCGAGATGGCTTCTTATCTCGGCAAATTCAGACTCCAGGTCCAGCTTAAGCCCCAGAGCATCCTTTATCCTGCGGTATTTGGATTCAACCATTCCAAGTATTTCTTCATATGAGACCCCGTATCGTATATGCTCCCGGAGAAGATACAGAAGGTCTGTAACCTTGTGGTCCTCATGGCTTTCCTTGCCGCAGGCGCTGGTTACTATGAACTTTCTTGCCGGGTCAGCCTCCGCTATCTGCTTTACTTTCCTGAACTGTTCGGCATTTGCCACGCTGGAGCCGCCGAATTTAGCTACTTTAAACATGTCCCTTTGCTATGACCCCTTCTTCATATTCTCTTCTTCTATGATGAACTTGTTGTATATGCACTGAATTGCTTTCTCAAAGTCCTTATTGTCTACGCCCACCATAATGGAAAGCTCATCGCTTCCCTGGTTGATGATCTTGATATTGATCTTATTCCTTCCAAGCTCTGCCAGGAAGCTTCCCGCCATGCCAGGAACGGCTCTCATGGCCCTTCCCACGACGGCGATGAGGGAGATATTATCCTCTACATAGATCTCGTCAGGCCGCACGTCCTTTTTGATGCGCTCGATGACATCGTATACCACACCCTCAAAATCCTTTGTCTGCACAAGCACAGAGAAGGTGTCCACCGTAATGGGGGCGCTTTCAATGGATATTTTGTATTCTTCAAGGACAGTGAGTATCTTTTTGAGGAAGCCCACCTCGGCGGAGGAATGGCTCTTTATGACCGTGAGCACGGAATAGTCTCTTCGCCCGGTTATTCCTGTAATGGCATGGGGCGGATTGACCTTGTCGTACTCGCTGCAATCGTTCATTATCATGGTCCCGGGGTTTTCGGGATCGTTGGTGTTCCTGATATTGATTGGTATCGACTTCATCCTTACGGGGAAGATGGCATCGTCGTGAAGCACATTGGCACCCATGTAGCTCATCTCCCTGAGCTCGTTGTAATTCAGGTAAGCTATGGGGAGCGGATCCTTTACGATGCGTGGGTCGGTTACCATAAAGCCGCTCACATCCGTCCAGTTTTCGTAAACGTCCGCGTTTGTAATGTTAGCGATGACGGCTCCCGATATATCGCTGCCGCCGCGGCTCATGATCTTTAATTTTCCATTGGGAAGAAAGCCGTAAAAGCCAGGGATCACCAGCTTTTTATCCGTATTGAGATATGCGCTGAAAAGCTCTTCTATGCGCTCAAAATCAAAGCTTCCGTCGAAATTGAAGGCTATGAAATCCTGAGCGTCTGCAAAATCCGCGTCCAGGTATTCCGCCAGGCAGCGGGCTGTAAGATACTCGCCACGGCTGACGAGATAATCCGTAGAAACATTGCGGTCCAGATGGCTTCTGATCTCGGCAAACTCAGATTCAAGATCCAGCTTAAGGCCCAGCTCCTCCTTTATCCTGCGGTATTTTGATTCCACAGCGCCCAGCATGTCCTCGTAGGACACTCCGTAGCGTATGTGCTCCCTGCAAAGGTAAAGAAGATCCGTCACCTTGTGGTCCTCGTGGCTTTCCTTGCCGCAGGCGCTGGTGACTATGAATTTTCTTGACTTGTCTGCTTCTACTATTGCTTTGACTTTTCTGAACTGCTCGGCGTTTGCCACACTGGAGCCGCCGAATTTTGCTACTTTAATCATTTATTATTCCCGGACAAAACCCCTGATCTTTATAAGATCTCTGCTATGAATACATTGTTGTCGTTTGCCTGCTCGACTATCTCCTTAAGTCTTGCGAAGCTGATGCCTGAGGCTATAAAGGCGCCCGAGCCCACGGTCTTGGTGACAAGGGCTCCAAAGGCAGTAAGCTTGGAGGGTCTGATGTAGAAATTATGGAGGCTTTCTGTGGATACGGGCAGCGTCCTTACCTCTTCAGCCCTTTCCTCCTCTGCCAGCATCACATCGATCATGTCCTGCACCACCGCATGGGCTGTGGGAAGGGATCCTGCGCCCTGCCCGACAAAGGTGGCTGCGCCCAGATTGTGACTGACGCACTGAAGAGCGTTGAAGTTGAGGCTTATTCCTGCCATCATGCTGTCCGCGGGGATAAAGCTGGGGACAACGCCTATGTCTATGGCTTTGCTTCCGTCAGCGTTCTTTACCAGAGCACCATGGCCTATGAGCTTGCACACAAGGCCGTTCTTTTTGCAGTACTCCATATCCTGCATGCCTATGTTTCTGATGCCGTAGGCAGGTATCTCCTCGGGGCTGACATAGGTATTGAAGGCCCTTACGGCGCTGATGCAGCACTTGTAGCGCACATCGTAGCCGTCGATGTCGTCCGTGGGATCGGCCTCCGCATAGCCGAGCTTCTGGGCCTCAGCAAGAAGCTCCGCAAAGTCCTTGCCCTCAGATGTCATGCGGCTGAGGATGTAATTTGTGGTGCCGTTCATGATGCCCGAAAAGCTTTCTATGTTCTCTTCCCTCGCGACACGGCCGAGATTGGCTATCCAGGGAATGCCGCCGCCTGTGGATGCCTCATAGGCGAGGCAGCGGTTATTTGCAGCTGCTGCAGCAGCCAGCTCCGGGTAGAAGCTTGCCAGCATCTTCTTATTTGAAGTGATCACATGCTTTCCCGCTTCAAGAGCAGCCTTTACATAGCTGTGAGCAGGCTCCAGGCCGCCCATCATCTCGGCGACCAGCTCGATCTCGGGATCATTTACGATCTCGTTGAAATCAGTTGTGCGTCTGGGATCGTCGATCTCGTTCTCGTCCTTGACCAGTATCTTCTTTATTTCAAGAGCAGCGGTATTTCTGCTTTCCTTGGCGTCGATGATGGCTCTTACTCCGCTGCCTACAACGCCGCAGCCCAGCAATGCAATTTTCATATCTTACCTTTCGTTTAATAATATTTGTTTCTGAAATAAATACACTTGTTTTTATAATGCGAACATGTTAGCATAATGCATCCAATAATTCAAGGAGTTTATTATGCAAAAATATGTTAGCAGCAGAAATAAAAATGAATACGTTTCCGCAGCACAGGCCATCATAAACGGCCTGTCTCCAGACGGAGGCCTCTATACCCCGGTCAGCCTTGGAAAAGGTCCCGATCCATCGGAGCTTGCAGGCAAAAGCTATCAGGATATAGCTAAAGTCGTCATAGCATCTGTCTTCAATGAGTTTTCAAAGGAAGAGATATCAGCCTGCGTAGACGCAGCTTATGACAGCAAATTCGATGACAGCCGCATCGTCCCCTTAAGAGATTACAGCAGCGGAAGCATCATGGAGCTCTGGCACGGCCCCACCAGCGCCTTCAAGGATCTGGCCCTAACGATTTTACCACATCTGCTGACTCTTTCATACAGAAAAACAGGAGAAAGCAAGACCGTTGCCATACTTACGGCCACAAGCGGAGATACGGGAAAGGCTGCCCTTTCGGGCTTTGCAGACGTTCCGGATACGGATATAACCGTGTTCTATCCAAGGGATGGTGTATCAAAGGTTCAGCAGCTGCAGATGCAGACAGCAAGGGGCTCAAACGTTGAAGTCGTTGCGGTGGAAGGCAATTTTGATGACTGCCAGCGCATGGTAAAGGAGGCCTGTTCCTCTGCCAATGTACTTGGTGCCTGCAATGGCGTAACTATATCCAGCGCCAACTCCATCAATATAGGAAGACTGGTTCCCCAGATCGTCTATTACTATTCTGCCTATGCAGAGCTCTTAAATAAAGGTATTATTCATAAAGGTAATTATGTAAACTTCTCTGTCCCCACAGGAAACTTTGGAGATATACTGGCAGGCTTCATGGCAAAGCAGCTGGGACTGCCCGTGGGAAGACTTATCTGCGCCTCCAATTCCAACAATGTGCTCACGGACTTTATAAACAGCGGTACATATGATGCAGGACGGCCCTTCTATACCACCATCTCACCGTCCATGGACATACTCGTATCCAGCAATCTGGAAAGGCTGCTGTTTATGATGAGCGGAGATGACCACATGGTCAGCAGCCTGATGAAGGAGCTTAAGGATAAGGGCTCCTACACCGTAAGCAGCACGCTCCTGAAGGAGATACAAAACAGTTTTGCCGCATACTGGTGCTCTGAGGAAGAATGCAGGGCTGAAATAGCCAAGATGTTCAGCAAAGAAAACATTCTCATCGACCCACATACAGCAGTTGCCGCCTTCGCAGCGGATAAATACAGGAAGGAAAGCGGCGATGAACGCCCCATGGTGGTGCTGTCCACAGCCTCTCCCTACAAGTTCTCCAAAAATGTGCTCGGCTGCATAAGCGGCGATGTCCCTGAAAATGAATTCCTCTGTATGGAAAGGCTCAAAGAGCTCAGCGGACTGAGTATCCCTGAAGGCCTGGCCGAGCTGGAATCACTGCCCGTAAGATTCACTAAAAGCATAGCAAAAGACAAGGGCATTGTCTTTATAGCAGATAAAATGGAACGGCTGAGCCGCATCAGACAGGAGGAAAACAGATGATAAGAATCACAGCACCTGCAAGCAGCGCCAATATAGGTCCAGGCTTCGACTGCCTTGGCATAGCCCTGAATCTTTATAATGTATTTACGGTGGAGCCGGACGAATACACAACGCTCACAGGAGTCGAAGAGCGCTTCAACAACAGCGACAATCTCTTCCTCCAGGCTTACAGGGAGGGCTGCAGAGAGATAGGTGCAAAGCCCCTTGAACTTAAGGTGGATTTTGACTGCGACATACCCGTCTGCAGGGGCCTTGGGTCCAGTTCTGCCCTGCTCTGCGCAGGCCTTTTTGCAGCCAACAGCCTTCACGGAGAGCCCATGGACAGAGACGAGCTGTTCCAGCTGGCTGCAAAAATGGAGGGTCACCCTGACAACGTGGCGCCCTGCATCTACGGCGGCCTCACCGCAGCAGCCCAGGCCGGAGGACATTTCGTATGCCGTCAGTTCTCCATACATCCGGACTATAAGTTCACTGCCCTTATACCGGACTTTGAGGTGAGCACCGAAATAGCCAGAAGCGTCCTCCCCTCTGAATACAGCAGGGAGACGGTGGTAAAGAATTCTTCGAATCTTATGCTTCTCTGCTCTGCCTTGGCCAACGGAGACATCGAGCTTTTAAGAGCTGTGGGAAAGGACTACATCCATGAGCCATACAGAAGATCCCTCATCCGCGGCTACGATGACATCAAAAAAATAGCCGAGGAGGACTGCGGCGGCGTGGTCTTTATAAGCGGCTCAGGCTCAACCCTACTTCTTCTTCATCAGAAGGAGCTCAGCTACAGAGCCCTCTCCCACATCGCAGCCATAAAGGACCCGGTCTGGACCGTAAAGGAGCTCCACATAGCAGAAGGCTCCAGTGTCTGCAGGATATAGCAGCTCAGAGGGGAAAACATGAAAAGCGATTATCTGATAGTAAACAAGAAGATACTCCCGGAATACCTGGAAAAGGTGATTGAGGCCAGAAATCTTCTCGAAAGCAGGCAGCTTAAGACCGTAAGCGAAGCCGCGGCAAGGGTCGGGATATCAAGAAACACTTATTATAAATACAAGGACTTCGTTTTCGAGCCCAAGGACAGCCAGCAGAGTCACAGAGCCGTCATAAGCCTTATTCTTAAGCATGTGGCAGGCGCCCTCTCTGCAGTTATAAATGTGCTCTCGGAAAACGGCACCAGCATACTTACCATATCCCAGTCAGTACCCATTTCCGGCAAGGCTAATGTGCTCATATCCCTTGACATTACCGCCATAAGCTGCACCGCGGAGGAGCTGATCACCAAGCTTTCCATCCTTGAATGCGTCAACAGCGCCAAGCTGGACGCCATCGAATAAAAACCATGAATACACCGAGCAGCATTATATTTTTACCCTGCACAGACATCGAAGTCACCCTGTTCTTCTACAGAGACAGACTGGGGCTTTCGGTTGTTCAGAAGCAGGGAGAAAACTTATATATTTTTGACACCGGCTACGGCTACATCGGCTTCTGTCAGTACAAGGACGGACGCGCTCCCCTTTCAGGCCCTCATGGCGTCTGCATTTCTCTGAATCTGCCGGATAATCAGGCTGTTCTTGCAAGATTCGATGAGCTTAAAGAAAACTGCGAGGTCTATAGAGCCCCCGCAGTTCATCCGGATTTTCACGTTTATTCATTTTTCATACTGGATCCTGACGGCTATCTGGTGGAATACCAGAAGATAGCCGGCTGATGACCTGATAGTACCCTTACAGATCCCCTTCACCATTTATGGCTTCAGAAAAGAGCTTAAGCTTTGCCGAGGCCTCTTTTTGATTCTTACCGGGCTCCACAAGATGCAGGGTGTTTTTCAGGCTGCATTCGGGAAGCTTCGCGGCGATCTCATCGAAGGCCTTCTGAGGGCTTCCCCCCTTTGAGCAGGCTACAAGGTACAGCTCTCTCCAGCTGGGATGATACCTGTCTATGAAGGAGCCGATGGCAGGTGCATAGGTCCCTGCCCAGATGGGGAACATGAGGATCAGCTTTTCGTAGTCAGATGGATCCTTTGT
>JAEEPD010000055.1 GCA_016284575.1 Bacillota bacterium
GTTATTGTCTTTATGCGCTTACAGACCCAGGATCTCCAGCTCCTTGCTGTCGTAATTTAGCACCTCAGCGATCCCGTCCTCCTTTACGCAGATCAGGTCCTTTATGCGGACGCCGAACTGATGGCATTCGCGATCAGTATCTGGTCCATGCAAAGCTGCTGCATGTATTTGCGAAGCCCGTCGATTCCAGCCTTATCATATACAAGTAACAGTATATGTATAATAATATCATAATTATCACCTCAATCATAATATCAATTTCATTCCTTCCGCCTCTCTATTTCGATCATATTTATCGCCGGCAAAAGCTAGCCGAAGGCGAAGCTTGAGCTGCTGCGATCTACGGCCGAATCCTGTCGGATACACCATAATAAAAACGGTGGATATCTCCACCGTTTTTTATTTGCAAATCAGTCTATGCGTTGAATTCTATCTCGTACCAGCCGGATATGTCGACTGCCTTTTCAGCTGTGAGCTTTTCAAGTGCTTCTCTCTGATCCAGCTCCGCCATCCAGGCCAGTCCGCAGCTTGCGGAGATCTGCCTTGGCACAGGTATCAGCCTGCCGCCAAATCCGGCCTCCTTGCACAGCTTTTCCATGGTAATGGCTGCAGTGGTGGTGTTGAAGGCAATCACCAGTCGTGTAACTTTTTCTGCCATGTTGATGCTCCGGATCCGCAGATTAAGGCTTTACTACCTTGGAGGCATTCTCCAGATACTCAACGATGGAGTACATATTGGTGACTCCGCCTACTGCCAGGTTGTCCTTGATTCCATAGTAATCCAGGCAGGTGCCGCAGGTTAGGATCTCAACGCCCTGAGCATCCATGCTCTTGATGTCCTCGAGCACAGGAGAACCTTCAATAGTCAGCTTAGCGCCGCCATTGTAGAAAAGAATGGTCTTGGGGAGCTTGTCCTGCTGGGAGAGAGCAAAGAAGAAGGACTTCATAAGGATGTCGCCCAGCTTGTCATCGCCGCTGCCCATCTTGTCGGAGCTGATGGATACCACAACATTGCCTCTGGCATCCTCCACCGGGCATTCCTCGGGAACACCGCCGCTCTGTCTGAGGCCTGCGGGGTCCTTTACGGTGTATCTGACGATATAGTGCTTATCCTCCACCTTCTCGGACTTCGGATCGAGGCCCTTGGTGTTGCCGAGTCTGGTAAGATTCTGAACGGAGGTCTCGTTGTCCACGTGGATTTCCACGATGGTGGGCTCTGTGAGAACTGCCATTGCCTTGTTTGCTTTAACTACAGGAACCGGGCATACATCGCCCAGTGCATCAACCTTAACGATATTCATGTTTTATTTCCTCTCCGGACCTTGAGTTTTTGATTGGTCCTTTTTGTTTATCCAACTAATTGTATAATCTGGAGGACGACTTTGCTAATTAAAAAGTTGTATATATTGGGCTATTTATTGTTTTCTTTACGTTCTTTGTCCTTGCCAAGAAAGCTTTTCCACAGGATACCGCTCACAATAAGCAGGGCTATCAGAAGAGCTACTGCGATCCAGAACTCCGGAGTACCCGGTGTCAGGGCCTTTTCTCCAAGGTTTGTGAAGGCCATCAAGTTGGGGATTACGCCTATCAGCGAACCAAGAATAAAGCGCTTGTAGCTCATGGCAGAAAGTCCGAAGGCATAGCTGATGATGGTGGTGGGTATGACCGGGATTATTCTTGCGATGATGAGGAGCAGCGTTCCCTCCTTGCCGTCAGCGTGCTCAAGGCGATGCTTCCAGCTTTCCGAAAGCTTTTCGTCCACGATACGCTGAACGCTGTCCCGCAGCAGGCTCCTTGCCATGAAAAAGCAGAGTGTGTAATTGATGAGTGATCCGATTATAGCCAGTATGCCGCCCTTTATCAGGCCAAACAGCAGGCCGCCCGCCATATCCATAACGGATGCGGGAATGATAAAGATCGGGAGGAAAATAAAGGCGATGACATATATCACCGGTGCCCACACGCCAAAGGGCTCTATCACCTTCTGGATGTTCTCGGCGGTCAGATAGGGCATTAGTTTTATATATGCCAGACCGCATACGCCCAGCGCGCAGAAGGCAATGATAAGTTTGATTTTATCCTTTTTCATTTATGATTTATATCCGTATTGATTAAAATGTAACTATTATCCGCAGCAATATGATATAATTGGAACAAAACAGCATGGCCCCGTCCTTGCAGCACGGAGCATTTTATCACATAATTTTTCATTTGTCATCTATGGAGGCAAACATGGTCAAAGAACAGATCGAATTCATCAAATCGCAGGATCCGGAACTGGGAGAAGCCATCGAAAAGGAGCTGAACCGACAGAAGAGGAACATTGAGCTTATCGCTTCGGAAAACATAGTATCCGAACTGGTACTGGCTACCGCGGGCACCATACTTACAAACAAATACGCTGAGGGCTACAGCGGCCGCAGATATTATGGCGGCTGCGAGAACATAGACATCGTGGAGAATCTGGCCAAGGACCGTGCCAAGGAGCTCTTCGGCTGCAAATACGCCAATGTCCAGCCCCACTCCGGAGCTCAGGCCAACGAGGCTGTATACAACGCCCTCTGCCAGCCGGGCGACACCGTTCTTGGCATGAGCCTCGACCATGGCGGGCATCTGACCCACGGTGCACCTGTAAACTTCTCCGGAAAGATCTACAAGAGCATCTCCTATGGTGTATCTGAGGAAACCGGCCGCATCGACTACGATCAGGTCAGAAAACTCGCGCTCGAATACAAACCAAAGATGATAATTGCAGGAGCCTCCGCATACCCCAGGATCATAGATTTTGAAATATTCGCTGAAATAGCCCATGAGGTCGGAGCCTACTTTATGGTGGATATGGCTCATATTGCAGGCCTTGTGGCTGCCGGGCTCCATCCAAGCCCGCTGCCCTATGCTGATGTGGTAACCACTACCACTCACAAGACCTTAAGAGGCCCCAGAGGCGGCATGCTCCTCACCAACAACTTCGAGATTTATAAGAAGCTGAACACCGCAGTATTCCCCGGGACCCAGGGCGGCCCTCTTGAGCACATCATCGCAGCCAAGGCCGCAGCCTTCGGCGAAGCCCTGAAGCCCGAGTTTAAGGAGTATCAGGCCCAGATCGTCAAAAACGCCAGGGTCCTTGCGGACGAGCTCTTGAAGAAGGGCTTCGATCTGGTATCCGGCGGCACCGACAACCACCTGATGCTTGTGGACCTGCGCAAATTCGGTGTGACAGGCCACTACATGGAGACAAAGCTGGACGAGGTGTACATTACTGTCAATAAGAACAAGATCCCCTTCGACCCCGCCTCTGCAAAGGAGACCAGCGGTATCCGCGTAGGAACACCTGCAGTCACCACAAGAGGCTTCAAGGAGCCGGAGATGGTGGAGATCGCAGACCTTATCTATCTGACAGCCGCAGATTTCGACAACAAGCAGGATGAGATCCGTTCAAGAGTTGAGGCACTCTGCAGCAGATTCCCCATCTACGAATAGCATTTACGGATGCCGCCGGGCCAGTCCCGGCGGCTTAATGTCATGGGAAGAAATAAAATAGAGATAAAGGACGGCATCACCACAAAGAAATTCGGTTCTCACCTGAATTATGTGACAGAGGATGCCATATACGAAAAGCTGAAAGGCACGGGGCTTGCTCCGGAGCTTGTTTACAGCGGGCAGGACATGATAGAGCACCGCTTTGTGGAAGGGCCTACGCTCTACGATCTGCTGACCTTTGGCATAAACGATGATGCGGAGCTGGATCTAAATTTCAGGCGCTTTTTCGCCTGGTACGAGCCCTTCAACAGGATAAGCGGCCAGACCCTCGGAAATATAGATTTCCGCAAGCTGATCTGGAACGGTGACAGGATGATCTGCATAGACTTTGAACACTGCAAGGTGGGTCACATAGAGACGGACTTTGCAAAGCTCATAAGCCAGATCTATCTCGTACCCCAGCCCTTCGATGACAAGGCCAAGGATATCTGCCTGATCTTCGCGCGGGGAGCCAGAGATTACTTCAACCTGAATCCCGTCACCTTCTCCGACCAGATAAAAAAGGAGCTGCAGCGGGTCTGCAAGCTTCTTAAGATATTCTATGATCCAAAAGCAGCGGATGAGCTGTGCAAAAGCATAGAAGTCCTGCTGACCGAACAGCGAGGCTGAACTTAGTGACAAATCGTAAAAGGAGCCGCAAATATCTGCGGCTCCTTTGCTTTACTGTTTTCGCTATATTCCGAGTATCAGCGTGGCAAGATGCATGTACACCATAAGGGCAAGGGCATCCACGATGGTGGTTATGAAGGGAGATGCCATTACTGCCGGGTCAAAGCCCAGCTTTTTTGCTATAAGAGGCAGGGTGCAGCCCACCAGCTTGGCTACGAATACGGTAACTATGAGGGTCAGGCAGACCACAAGCGCCACGCTCATGGTGATGCCTTCATTATGAAGCAGCAGCTTATCCACAAGGAAAAGCTTCCCGAAGGCCACGCAGGAGAGCGCGGTTCCGCAGAGGAGCGCCACCCTCAGTTCCTTCCATATTACCTCAAAAATATCCTTGAATTCAATGTCTCCAAGGCTCAGGCCACGGATGATGGTTACAGAGGCCTGAGAGCCTGAGTTGCCGCCGGTGTCCATTATCATGGGTATGAAGGCCGTCAACACAGCCACAGCAGCCAGAGCCGTCTCATATTTAGTAAGTATCATTCCCGTGAATGTGGCGGACACCATAAGAAGCAGCAGCCAGGGAATCCTCTGCTTGAAGGTCTCGAAGATGCCTGTCTTGAAGTAAGGCCTCTCCGAAGGGATGATGGCCGCCATCTTTTCGATATCCTCTGTAGCCTCCTCGGTCATTACATCGATAGCGTCGTCTACAGTTACGATACCAACCAGCCTGTCCTCCCTGTCCACCACAGGGATTGCGGTAAAGCCGTATTTGCTGAAGAGATTTGCAACCTCTTCTCTGTCATCCGTAGTGTATACTGAGATGACGTTGGGCTCCATCAGGTCGCCCACCAGGTCCTCATATTTTGCCAGCAGCAGCTCGCGCACCGATATGGCACCCACCAGCTTACGCTTATCGGTCACATAGCAGGTGTATATGGTCTCGCTGTCCACTCCGGAGGAGCGGATCTTGGTGAAGGCATCGTAAACAGTCATATCCGGCCGCAGGTCCACATACTCTATGGTCATGATAGAGCCCGCGGAATCCTCCGGATAGTTTAATATGGTGTTGATGTTGCGTCTGGTCTCCTGATCAACATTCTTGAGGATACGCTTGACCACATTCGCAGGCATCTCCTCAATAACGTCGACGGTATCGTCCAGATACATCTCCTCGATAACGTCCTTGATCTCCTTGTCGGAGAAGGCATTGATCAGGACCTCCTGCATGTCCGGGCTCATCTCGACGAAGGTATCCGCCGCCACATCCTTTGAGAGCAGACGGTAGATACGAAGCAGATCCTCCTTGCTCAGTTCCTCCTCGTCGAACATCTCCTGCAGCGTTTCAGCTATATCCGCAGGATTGTGTTCATCCAGATACAGACGCATATCCTGGTATTTTTTATCCTGAAGAAAAGCCAGCAGCTTTTCTCTTTCAACTTCTACTGTGACTTCAGGCATCGGCAGCCTCCTTTCCACAGCGGTCAGCTATCAATAGGTCCACTCCGGGCGCTGACGCATAAGCGCACCGTCAGTCCGTCTTCCGCCCCCTGCAAAAAGCAGCTCAATAAGGGGCTTCTGATAGGGAATGAATTCTCCGCTGTCTATCAGGGCGAAAACGTCTTCCATGTCCGCCCATCTCACCCTCTGGACCTCCTCCGGCTGAAGTCTCAGGGCCTCAAGCTCCGGGTCCATGTTGATGATATAGTAATCGTCAAAACCTTCTTTGAAATTTACAGTAATGGCCGGGCGGATCCTATCGAAATCCACATTAAGACCCAGCTCTTCCAATAGCTCTCTGTGAGCAGCCTGGCGGCTGGAATCGCCGGTCTGAGAGCTCCCGCCTACGCTTACATCCCACATTCCGGCCCAGCTGTCCTTTGTCTCGGTCCGCTGCTGTATAAGCATCTTTCCTTCGCTGTTGAAGATGCAGATATGGATCACCATTCGGTATCGGTCTATGGGGACCTTTGACCCGCGTTCCATGGTCTCACCGGTCAGTATCCGGTCTATGTCGTATAAGTCTACTATTTCCATGATCTGATCACCTCCGTTTCGTAAGCTTTAGTATATCACAAAGAATTGCTTTTTTCGCCTACTAAGTTTATTATATAGCCATGGAACTTTCTATCATAAAATTAGTGATTTTATGTTCACTTATCTGCATCGGCGGCTTTGTTGACTCTATTGCCGGGGGCGGCGGACTTATTTATCTGCCGGCCTATTTTCTTGTGGGTTTTCCGGCCCATAAAGCCACAGGGACCAACAAGGTCAGCGCCCTGATGGGCACTGCCGTTGCCACCTGGAGCTACGCAAAGGCCGGCTATATCATCTGGAAGATAGCCATTTTCTGCGTCGCAGCCAGCTTTCTGGGCGCCACCATCGGAGCCCATATTTCGCTTATGCTCTCCGATTATTACTTTAAGATAATACTGCTGGTGATCCTGCCCATTGTAGCCTTTTTTGTCATGAAGGACAAGGATCTCGGAAGGCAGAGGGAGCCCTATTCTGAGCTTAAGACCCTGCTGCTGTGCATACCCATTTCCTTTGCTGTAGGCATGTACGATGCGTTTTACGGCCCCGGGACGGGGACCTTTCTTATCCTGCTCTATACCACCGTTGCCCACCTGCCCCTTAACAACGCCAATGGTATCTCAAAGGTCGTGAACCTTACATCCAACGTTACTTCCATGGTTATCTTTGTGATCAACGGCACCGCCATCATTAAGATCGGTCTGATCGCAGGGGTCTGCAACATGGTGGCAAATTATATCGGTTCCAACACATTCAAAAAGGACGGATCTAAGATAGTCCGTCCTGTAATGATCACTGTTCTTACTATTTTCTCTGTAAAGATCATCCTCGAGCTGCTGGGCCTTGCCTAAACGAAATTCTTCAGAAGATTCATGAAGCTCTCCATGGTGGGGGTGATGAATTTTGTTTTTTTGTATGAAAGAACTATGTTTCTTGAGGCGTAGCTGTCGGGGAGCTTGTAGTAGCAGATCCTGTTGCGTTTTTCAGCCTTAAGGTTTCTGACCAGCGTATCGCTGACGAAGGATGCGGCTGTTCCCTCCGCAAGGAATTTATAGAGGGTGGTAAAGCGGTCCACCTCCATGAGTATGGAAGGATTAAGATCGTTGGCCTTAAGTATCTCGTCAGTCCTTGCTCTTGTAGTGTTGTCCTTAGTCATTATAATGAAGCTGGTGTCCTGGAAGCGGTCCATGGGAACACAGGGGAAGTCATTATCCAGATGCTTTCCGGCATTGATGTCCTCCGTGCTCAGGACATATTCTTCCAGGCCCTTGTTCACATCGAAATTTCCCGGAACTGCCAGCAGCAGGTGTTCCTTTGCCAGCATGCGATTGACGAATTTATCATCCGGAAGCTCGTGATTGTCTATGACAAGGTCCAGATCTCCTATCATAAGGGCGTTATCGATGCCGGGAGAACTGTCGTTCATGAGACTTATGCGTACGCCCGGATGCTGCTTGAGAAATCTGGAGATATACTTTGGGATGACGTAGCTGGAGAGAAGCTGATTTGCACCAATCTTAAGCTGCCCGGCCTCCAGATCGTTGATTGCTCCTATGTAATCTGAGAACTGAACCTCTATATTGCGGATCTCTGATGCTGCCTGAATATACTTTTCTCCAAGCTCTGTAAGCCTTATGGGTTTGCAGCTTCGGTCGAAAAGAGGCATGCCTATCTGATCCTCAAGCTTTTTTACCAACACGCTGAGGGAGGGCTGGGATACGAAAAGCCGCTTTGCGGCCTTGGAAAAGCTCTGCTCCTCATAGATGGCATAGATCATTTCTTTATGCGTAAACAGATTATCCATATATATCACCGTTTATACAAAAGGAGTATTTATTAATTATATTATATAATATGATATTGCATTTTCAATATGTTTTATTTAATTTTATTATAAAGAAAAAGAGGGCACTGCCCTCTTCTGGTGCGGCTGACAGGACTTGAACCTGCACGGGGTTACCACAGGAACCTAAATCCTGCGTGTCTGCCAATTCCACCACAGCCGCATGTATTCAATTAGTTCTTTTATGCGTCCGCCTGCATGCCGCTCAAGCTTCGCCTTTGGCTCGCTTTCACGGGCTGGCTTGCGCATCGGACCTACCGCTGCTCTGCCCACGCTTCGCTTGGCATTCGCAGGGTTAGGTCTCGAATCCTGCGTGTCTGCCAATTCCACCACAGCCGCATAATACTTATAAAAGAAAATCCGGACTGCTTGTGCAGCCCGGATATTTTTGGTGACCCGTACGGGAATCGAACCCATGTTACCGCCGTGAAAGGGCGATGTCTTAACCGCTTGACCAACGGGCCTTATAGAAAATAACCGGCGACGTCCTACTTTCCCAGGCAGCTTCCCACCAAGTATCATCGGCGCTAAAGAGCTTAACTACTGTGTTCGGGATGGGAACAGGTGTAACCTCAATGCTATTGTCACCGGATATTTCTATGTCCTCCGGTATTTGAACCGAGAAGAATCGATTTGAAGGCATGTACCCTCAAAACTAAACAATGCGAATTCTTGGAAA
>JAEEPD010000056.1 GCA_016284575.1 Bacillota bacterium
TGGTGGGCCCTCCGGGACTTGAACCCAGAACCTGCCGGTTATGAGCCGGATGCTCTGACCGATTGAGCTAAGGGCCCGGAGAAGATCAATGGTCGGGGTGAAAGGATTTGAACCTTCGGCCCACTGCTCCCAAAGCAGTTGCGCTACCAAGCTGCGCTACACCCCGGTGACGCTTAAACCAGTGAAACAACATTGGAATATTAGCACGGCAAAGCCCCTTAGTCAAGGGGCTTTGCAGATTTTTGCATATTATTTTTTTTGCTTTTTTTTCTAGTACCCTATCATTGTCGCAACTATGATAAGTATCACCTGAAGAGCGAAGCACCAAGCGTACACGGGCAGGAAGAATTTGTACCACTTGTTCAGAGGGATCTTGGCGATGCCGCAGACGGTGGCCACTGAGCAGGTGGGCCAGAGCATGTTGGAGTAGCCGTCACCGAACTGATAAGCGAGGACGGTCACCTGCCTGGATACCCCTGCCAGATCTCCGAGAGGAGCCATGATGGGCATGATGGCTGTGGCCTGGCCTGAGCCGGAGGGGATGAAGAAGTTGATTATGTTCTGAGCCACCAGCATGGCGATGGAGGAGCCCACCCTGCCAAAGCTGGTCATTACGCCTGCCATGGAGTGCACCACGGTGTCGATAATGGAGCTGTTCTGCATGATTATAAGGATCACGCGGGCAAGACCCACAACGATCATGCCAATGGCCATTTCCTTGTAAGCGGTAAGGAAGTGATCGCCCACCTCCTGGGGCTTGAAGCCTGCGACTATGGAAACGAACAGGGCGGAAATGATGTAGATGGCGCTCATCTCGTTGATCCAGAAGCCCAGCTTCAGGGAGCCGTAGACCATGGCAAATACGGTGAATATCATGGAGAAGAGTATTATCTTCTGGCGGGTGGTCAGCTCGGAGGGGCCGTCAAGATCCAGCTTGAAAGACGAAAAATCCGAATCCGCCACATAGCTCTTGGAAGGATCCGCCTTGACCTTGTTGGCATAGCGCATTACAAGAACGGTCATCAGCAGGTACTGAAGCACGAAGATGACCCAGCGGTAGGCAAGGCCGGAGAACAGAGGCAGCTCCGCCAGAGCCTGAGCGATGCCTATGGTATAGGCGTTGGTGGTGGCTGAAGCAAAGCCTGTGGCAACACCCACATAGCACATGCAAATGCCCACGATGGCATCGTAGCCCATGGCTATGGCAAGGGCCACGAAAATAGGCGCCAGGCCGTATACCACCTCCAGCTCGCCGTAGGTAGAACCTGCGATGGCGAAGATCAGCATGCAAAGAGGTATGAACCACTTGCTGTCCTTAGCCTTGCTCTTCAGCAGCTTGTTTATGGCTGCGGTAAGGGCTCCGCTCTGCATAACGCTGTAGACCCAGAAGAAGCCGAAGCCCAAAAGGAAGATGATATTAGCCACAGCTATGAAGCCGTTTGGAATGGCTACAAACACCTGGAAGGGGCTGATGGGCGACTGCGCCACACGGGTGTAGCTGTCCGGGTCCACAACAGTATAGTCCGTCGCCTCATCCACATAGCGCTCATAGCTGCCCGCGGGAATGATATAGGTGCATATCGCTACTATAATGATGATAAAGAACAGGAGCACAGGAGTGCTGGGCATCCTGAAGCCTTTTTTCTTTTCGAGAGTAGACATATTCTCTCCTTTCTGTGTACGCAGTGAATTCATTTACGGTTTTAATTATACTGTAAATCTTTAATGTGTAAAAGTTAAAAATATGGCAAAAAATAAAAAGAGGCCGGATATCTCCGGCCCCTGCGGGCTGCTTTAGCCAAGAACTACTTCCTTTGCCTTCTCAGGCTCGAAGTAATTGCGGATATCGCTGATGTTGTAGGTGCCATAATCGGGCAGAGCCTTGCCGTCTCTGAAATAGCTGCAGATGAAGCGTCTGCCGTCGATGCTGGTCCAGTTCTCCTGATTCCAGGTCAGATAGCCGTCCTCGTCGGTCTTCTTCTCTGCAAAGAAGAGATCCACCTGGCGGTTGTCATTGGCGATCAGGTCTATGAGCTGATCCTTGTCCAGATCCAGCTCGCACTTTTTGATATTGTCCTTTACAAGCATTTATTGCCTCCTGAAAACTGCGATGTTTATCAAACCACTGATAAATATACAGCATTTATCAGTGATTTTCAATATTGGATCCAAGTCCGTCCTACTTGAAGTTGTATGCGGTGACGATGGGCTCTCTGCCTTCGGTCTTGTCGTTGAAGTATTCGTACATGGAGATGCCAAGGAAGGATCCGCTCACGTTGTATATGTTCTTGTAGCCGTTGCCCAGCAGCTGGCAGTACGCATAGTAGCTGCGCTGGGAGGATCTGCAGTGGAGATATACGGGAACGTCCCTGGGAACCTCGTCCATGCGCTCTCTGAGCTGGCCCAGAGGGATGTTCTTTGCCCCCTTGATGTGGCCGGCCTCGTATTCGGAAGGCTCGCGCACGTCTATGATGCAGGCTCCGCTCTCAGCCAGGGCCCTTACATCGCTTACATGCACCTGCTTAACTCTTCCGCTGAGCACGTTAAGGCCCACCAGAGCCGCTATGTTGACGATATCCTTGGCGGTGCTGAATACGGGGGAGTAGCAGAGCTCCAGCTCCTTAAGATCCTCCAGGGTGCCGTTCATGGTTATCAGGGTGGCGATAACATCCACGCGGCGGATAACATTGCCTGCGCCTATGCACTGGGCGCCCAGGATGCGGCCTGTGGGAGTTTCGAAGACAAGCTTGAAGAAGATGGTGCTGTTTCCGGGCATGATGCCTACCTTATCGGTTCCGATGACGTAGGCGATCTCGCAGGGTATGCCTGCGGCGGCAGCGGTCTTTTCGTTCAGGCCGGTGGATGCCACGTTAAGGTCGAAGACTCTGATGCAGGAGCTTCCGATATAGCCCTTGTTGTTTACAGCCTGACCGTAGATGTGGCCTGCAGCGGCTCTTGCCTGACGCTGTGCCGGGCCTGCCAGAGCCAGTCCGCCGTACTTTCTTGCAAGGCGGTCGTAGGTCTCGATGGCGTCTCCCACGGCGTAGATGTCAGGATCACTGGTCTGATAGCTTTCATTTACCTTGATCCTTCTGTTGGAGATCTCAAGGCCTGCATCTGCAGCCAGCTTGGTCTCCGCCGCAACGCCGATGGAAAGGACCACTGCATCTGCGGGAATCTCCACGTCAACACCGTCCTTGCTTGCCACCACGAAGCCGTCCTTTATCTCCTTCAGCATGGAAGAGAGGTGAAGCTCTATGCCGTGGTCGTCCAGCTCCTTGTGTATCATTTGGACCATGTCATAGTCCAGAGGTGCCATCACCTGGTTCATGCCCTCGATCAGGGACACGTGGATGCCGTTCTTGCTTATGTTTTCAGCCATTTCCAGGCCTATGAAGCCGCCGCCGATGACTGCGATGTTTTTGCAGTTCTTCTCCAGCATGTAATTGCGGAATTTGACGGTGTCATTTACATTTCTGATGGTAAAAACGTTTTCGCGGTCTATGCCTGCGATGGAGCGGGGCCTGATGGGGCTGGCTCCGGGAGCCAGTACCAACTTGTCGTAGTTCTCCTTGTACTCCTCGCCACTCTCCAGATTCTTTACGGTGACGGTCTTCTCGTCCTTATTGACGGAAACTACCTCGCTCATGGTGCGCACGTCGATGTTGAAGCGCTTTTTGAAGGCCATGGGGGTCATCATTATAAGCTTTTCGCTGCTCGCCACATCTCCGCCGATGAAATAAGGCAGGGCGCAGTTGGAGAAGGAAACGTGCTCACCTCTCTCGAATATGATGATCTCCGCGCTCTCGTCCAGTCTTCTTGCTCTTGCAGCAGCGCTGGCGCCGCCTGCAACTCCGCCTACAACAAGTATCTTCATGTCTTATCCCTCCTGTTTTATTATCTTACTTTCTCCAGAAGCAGTAGAAGCTCGGAGTCCTGTTGGCGCAGTCCTTTACCAGGACATCGCCCTCGCAGTAGCAGAAGTTGCCGTCAACCTCGACCTTGCCCACTCTTCCGGGCTCGTCAAACTTGTCAGGCTCCTGTGAAGGATCCAGCACGCAGAACTTGCCGTCCTCGCGGACTGAAATGACGACTATATAGTGTCCACCGTGGGTGAACACGCCGATGTATTTGCTTCCGTCCGCCTCTTCCCTGTCGCCGCCGGAGTGAGCCACAACGCAGCCGCCGGTCTGAAGGCACTTCCTGACGTCCTCGATGTCTGAGGTCATCTTAAGACGGAGATTCATTTTCTCCGCAAAGGCAGGCGCATAAATAGGATAATCGGTGCCCCAGTGGGGAGCGTTGGCGCCGGACTCGTAGGAAAGATTCAAAGCCTCCACAAGGCCGAAATCAGGGTCTATCAGCAGTCTGTCTGCCACCATGGCTGCCGCGCAGAGACCGCAGGCAGTCTGATAGAAGGTGGAATTGTGAGCAGCAACGCAGTCGGGATCCGCGGTATTGCACTTGTAGATCATGTAGGGATATCTGTGCTGATTGTAATACTTCATGAGAGCTTCCTTTCCTATCTCCAGAAGAGATAATAGCTTGGGGTACGGTTGTCGCTGTCCTTGATGAGGATCTCGGGCTGGCAGTAGCAGAACTTGCCGTCTACCTCTACCTTGCCCTTGCGGCCCTCCTCCTCGAATTTTCCGTCCTTGAGAGAAGGATCAAGTATGCAGAGCCTTCCGTCATCGCAGAGGGATTCCACGAAAATATAGTGACCGCCGTGGCTGAAGACGCCAGTGTATTTGCTTCCATCAGGATCTTCCCTGTCGCCGCCCACATTGGCCACGACGCAGCCGCCATTCCTGAGACAGTCCATGACCTCGTCCATGCTTCTGCTGAGCTTGAGCTTCAGTCCGAACTTGTTTGCCAGAGCCTGAGAATACACCAGATAATTGGTCCCCGCCTCAAAGTTTGCCTGAGTATCATAGGAAAGCTGAAGGGCTTCCTTGATGCCGAAGTCATCGTTTCCTATAGTCAGCTTGTCAACGACCATTATGGCGCTGGCCAGGCCGCAGGCTGAGCTGGCAAAGGTAGAGGTCTTGCCCCAGGGAGCATCCTTGAGCATGGTGCCGGTCTCGTACTTGATATAGGGATAATCAAGCTGATTTACATATTTCATAAAACCACTCCTTTCAGTGAATTGAAATACTCATAACATTATCATTTTATCTTTTTACGCGAAATAAAACAAGAGGAAAGAGCCTGAAGCCCTTTTCTCTTTGTCTTTTGTTTATCCTATCTTTTCGCCGTCTATCAGCATCAGATCGATATTTGAATAATAGTCCAGAGGATCGCCGCTCCATACCAGGATGTCGGCGTCCTTGCCGGGCTCGATGCTGCCCACGCGGTCCGCTATGCCGGCGAACTCCGCGGCCTTGATAGTCCAGGCCTTCAGGATCTTTTCGGGCTGAAGCCCCCACTTCCTGAGCAGGCACATGTAGGGCTGGATGACCTGACCGTTGAGCATGGGATGGTTGGATTCCATGCACCAGTCAAACCTTGCGTCGTTCAGCTTTGAAGCGTTGTCCAGCTTGCCCTCGTCGGATTCCTGTCCGCCGGTGTTGCCGTAGAGGGAGCCCATGCAGACGCGGACATTGTGTTCAGCAAGGAAATCCTGCATCTTGAAAGCGTCCTGCGCCATATCAACAGTGTAGTTCAGCCCGAATTCTTCCGCGATGCGTACCGCAAGGCGGATGTCGTTCTCTGATATCGCGTAGAATTTGCACAGCATGCCGTCGAACACCCTTGCCAGCATTTCGGTCTTCATGTCAAAGGGCTGGGGCTTGCCGGAAGCCTTGGCATCATAATATGCCTTAGCCTTGAAAAGCTCGCCCCTTATCATGGCGCCTGTAGCCATACGGGTCTGGGGGGACTTCTGCTTTCCGCCGTAGTTCTTTCTCGGAGCATTGGTGAGGACGAACTTGAAGGCCGCCTCTTCCTTTATTACCATGGAGCTGAAGCTTTTGCCGCCGGTCTTGACAACCACGTAAGTGCCGCCTATAAGATTATCGTTTCCGGGGCCTGAAAGCATGGAGGTGACGCCGCTTTCCCGCATCTGCTCTATGCCTTCATCGAACATGTAGAAGGCGTCCAGCGCCCGCATCTGGGACTGGATGGGACTGCCCTGCTCATTGGCCTCCTGACGGTCGAAGCGGTGTATCTGCACCGCTATGCCAGCGCTGCTGCCTGCATCCACGAAGCCCGGAGTCACAGGCCTGCCCTTGGCATCGAAGACCTCTTCGTCCTTCTTCGCCCTCAGACCTTCACCGATCTTGACGATCTTTCCGTCTTCCACGCGGATATCGCGCTTTTCGCCCCAGAGTCCCGCCATATCATAAAGACTTGCGTTCTTAATAAGCATTACAGCACCTCCCCGTTCTCAAGGCGGACAACACCGTCGACTATAACGGTCTCTGCTTTGGCCATGGTCTCCAGAGGATGCATGTTCCAGATCACGATGTCCGCATCCTTGCCGACCTCTACGCTGCCTACACGATCGTCGATATCCACGCACCATGCCGCATCGATGGTAATGGATTTCATTGCCTTGGGCCTTGAAAGACCATGCTTTACATGAACTGCCACCTGTGTGAGCATTCCCTCCATGGGGATGACACCGCTGTCGGTGGTGATGGCAAAGCGCAGCCCCGCCTTCTCCATGATGGCAGGAGTCTCAAGGCTCTTGTCAGCCAGCTCGTTCTTGCTCTTGCCCCCAAGGGAGGGTCCGAAGATATAGCGGAAGCCTGCTTCCTTCAGGTCATCAACGATCTGCCAGCCCGCAGTGCAGTGCTCCACAGAGAGCTTCAGGCCGAATTCCTTAGCCATACGGATCGCTGCAAGGATGTCCTCAGCGCTGTGGGCATGGATCTTGGTGACGGTATCATCAAAGATCATCATCAGGGAATGAAGGCCGAAATCGTACTTCCAGCCGTTGTCCTCCCCCGCCTCGTGGGCAAGATACTTTTCTCTGTAGTTTTTGACCTTAAAGAACTGCTCCCGCATGAGTGCTGTGGCACCCATCCTTGTGGCGGGGGACTGGTTCCTCTTGGAATAATTCATTTTGGGGTTCTCACCCAGGGCCATCTTGTAGCCGTTCTCAGCTCTTATAATGCGGCTCTCCCGGGAATCTCCTGCGGATTTGACCGTCATGTAGGTGCCGCCGATAAGGTTGGAGCTGCCGGGGCAGACCGCCATGGAGGTGACGCCGTGCCTTAAGGCTCTCTTAAAATCATCAGAGTCAAGATCTATGGCGTCGCAGGCCCGAAGGCCCAGCTGTATGGGTCCTGTGATCTCGTTGATGTGGCTGCCGCCATCGGACATGCCGCCCAGATGGCAGTGAGCCTCCACAAGACCGGGAGTCACCACTTTACCCTCGCAATCGATGAGCCGGACATCGCCGGCCGCATCGATCTGAGGAGCTATATCTTTGATCTTTGAGCCTTCGATCAGGACATCGTATTTACCGTGTCCCAGAGGGCCCATAGATATAAGATCGCAGTTTTTAAGTAATATCATTTAGATTTCGCCTCCGTTAAGTACTCTGTCTATCTCCGAGGGAGAAGCGTATACGAAGTGGCCGGGATATATCTCCACCATGGAGGGCTGCTCCTTTGTGTAGTCGTGCATTGTGGGATCGTAGGCATGGCGCACTCTGCGCTTTTCCTTCAGAGGATTGGGTTCGGGGATAGCGGATAGCAGCGACTTGGTATAGGGATGTATGGGGCGCTCATATATATCGCTGGCGTAGCTTACCTCCACCAGCTTGCCCTTATACATTACTCCGAGTCTGTCTGAGAAGTACTTTACGACCGACAGGTTGTGGGCGATGAAAAGTATGGTCAGGCCCATCTCGTCCTTAAGATCGTTCAGCAGATTGATGACCTGCGCCTGTACCGAAACGTCAAGAGCGGATACGGGCTCGTCGGCAATTACCAGCTTGGGGTTTATCACCAGCGCTCTGGCAATGCCTATTCTCTGGCGCTGACCGCCGGAGAACTCGTGGGGATATCTGGTGGCGTGCTCCTTGGTGAGGCCCACCTTGTCCAGTATATCGTAGATCTTCTCATCAACCACCTTCTGATCCTTGATGCCCCTGACCTTGAGGCCTTCGCCGATGATCTCGGCTACGGTCATCCTGGGGTTCAGAGAATCGATGGGATCCTGGAAGATCATGGCCGCCCGGTCGGTGATATACTTGCGCTTTTCACTGGTCATCTTGCCCATGATATCCACGCCCTCCAGCTCTATCTTACCGGAGGTGGGATTGTACAGGCGGATGAGGCAGCGTCCGGTGGTGGTCTTGCCGCAGCCGGATTCGCCTACCAGACCGAAGGTCTCGCCCTTGTACACCTGAAAGTTGACATCATCCACCGCCTTGACGGTGTTGACTCTGCCCCTCTTCTTGGTGGTGAAATGCATGTTGAGGTGCTCAACGTTGAGCATGACTTCTCTTTCGCTATTGTCCTGCTGAAGCATTGTACTCAGCCTCCTCTCTTAGCATTCTCTCTATTCTCTTCTGAAGGCCCTCAGGTACAGGCACCTTAGGCGCCAGCGGATGCAGGAGCCAGGTGGCTGCATAGTGGGTATCGCTCACCTTGAAGAAAGGCGGCTGATATTTCAGATCTATTGCCAGGGCGTACTCGTTTCTCGCAGCGAATGCATCGCCCACGGGAGGGGTCAGCATGTTGGGAGGAGTACCCGGAATGGCTGCCAGTCTGCCCTCGGTCTCCATGTCTGGCATGGAGCCCAGAAGCGCCCAGGTATAGGGGTGGCGGGGATCGAAGAATATATCGTTTGTGGTTCCGTATTCCACGATCTTGCCCGCGTACATAACGTATACTCTGTCCGCCATATTGGCAACAACGCCCAGGTCGTGGGTTATGAAGATGACGGATATGTTTCTTTCAGCCTTGATCTTATTGATGAGTTCAAGGATCATGGCCTGCACGGTCACATCCAGAGCGGTGGTGGGCTCGTCGCAGATCAGAACGTCAGGATCGTTGGCCAGAGCTATGGCTATTACGATACGCTGACGCATTCCGCCGGAGAACTGGAAGGGATACTGATTATAGCGTACCTCCGGGTCAGGGATACCTACCTGGCCCATAAGCTCCAGAGCTCTTGCCTTGGCGCTCTCCTTATCCATTCCCTTTCCTATGGTCAGGACCTCGGAGATCTGACGGCCTATGGTCATAAGGGGATTCAGAGAGCTTAGGGGATCCTGGAAGATAAGGCCTATCTTCTTTCCGCGGATCTCGTGGAAATTGGCCTCATCCATCTTGGTCAGATCCTGGCCCTCATACATAATGGAGCCCTCTTCTATGATGGCATTCTTGGTAAGTATGCCCATGATGGTCTTTACGGTGACGCTCTTACCGGAGCCGGACTCGCCGACTATGGCGATGGTCTCACCCTTATGAAGCTCCAGCGACACACCGCGGACGGCCTGCACCTTTCCTGTCAGTGTTCTGAAGGAGACTCGGAGGTTTTCTGCTTTTAATACAAGATCATTGTTGTCCATTTCAAACCTCCTTAGTCAGTAACTCCGCGCATGGTGGGATCAAAGGCGTCTCTGAGGCCGTTGCCCAGAAGGTTGAAGGAGATCATCAGTATGGAGATGAGGATCGCCGGGAATACCATCTGGTACGGATAGGTGAGCAGGGTCTTCTGGGCATCCGACAGCAGCACGCCGATGGAAGGCTCGGGAGCCTGCAGGCCCAGTCCGATAAAGGACAGGAAGGACTCGGAGAAGATGGCTCCGGGGATGGATACCATGGCCTGAGTGATCAGGGGGCCGATGGAGTTGGGCAGTATGTGCCTGAAAATCAGCTTCCTGTCGGGAACGCCCAGGGATCTGGCAGCCAGAACATATTCACGGCCCTTGTACCTGAAGAACTGGGCACGGATAAGCCTTGCCGTACCGGTCCAGCCTCTTATGAGCATGGCGGTGACTATGCCTCTTATGCCGCGGCCAAGTATCAGCACCAGCATGGTGGCAACTATGGTCTGCGGGAAGGCACCAAGTATTTCTGTTATACGCATCAGCACCATATCCACGGATCCGCCGTAGTAGCCGGAGATGGCTCCGTATACCACACCGATGACGATATTGGCGCTTACAGCCAGTATGGCTATGGTAAGGGATACTCTTGCGCCCCTCCACATTCTGGTCCACAGGTCTCTGCCAAGATAGTCGGTGCCGAAAAGGAAATTGGTGTCATCCGGTACTCCTGCCAGCTTATAGGCATCCACCTTTACAGTAGCCATATCTATGCCGTTGACATTGCCGGTAACTGTGTAGCTCAGAATGGAGCCCTCGGGATATTTATTGGGATCGCTGAAATAGTCTGTACGGCGGTTTTCCAGTATCCTGGTGCCATCGGCTATCCCAAGCCCTGCAAGTCCGGGGATCCTTGGTGGGAGATTGGTCCAAGTAGGATTCTGATCATTGTAGCCCCATTTGTTCATGGAGGGTCCCACAACAGCAAAGAAGGCTATGATCATGATAAGAGTGAAGGCCATCATGGCGGACTTGTTTCTCTTAAGTCTCACCCAGGCATCCTTGAAGAAGCCCAGAGCCTTTATGGAGGATACCTCGTCCTTTATGGCTTCGCCCTTGTTGATGAGGACGAAATCTGCGGGATCCAGATTGTTGATATCAAAGTTCTGTTCGTAAACCTGATTACTCATCCTTCTTACCTCCCATTCTTACTCTCGGGTCGACAACGCCGTAGGTCAGGTCGACGATCAGCGCAGTGGCCACGGAAATCATTGCGTAGAAGATAAGTACAGCAACGGTAAGGGAATGGTCCAGAGCATTTATGGACTTTATCATGAGTCCGCCAACGCCCGGAATGGAGAACATTCTCTCAATAACCAGGGAGCCGCCTACAACACCCGCAAACATGTGCAGGATTATGCTGACAAGGGGCATGGCCGCGTTTCTCAGAGCGTGCCTTACGGTTGCCTGGAACTGGTTGAGGCCCTTGGTTTTTGCAAGCACCATAAAGTCAGAGTTCAGAACCTCTATAAGCTCGCCTCTGAGATATCTTGTTATGGTGGCGATGGGTGAAAGTGCCAGTGCAAAAATCGGGAGCACCATTGAGCTCACCTTTACCGCCGTTGTTGCGGTGGGCTGATAAAGGATGGGGAACCATCCGAATTTATAGGCGAGGAAATACTGAAGGCAGGTGGCGAATACAAACGAAGGTATCGAAATACCAAGTATTACGCCTACCGAAATGGCTGTATCCACCTTAGTCTTATTCTTCATGGCAGCAAGTATGCCAAAAAGCGCACCAAAGGGAACGGCTATGAGCAGAGAAATAAAGTTCAGAGCCATCGTGACAGGTATTTTCTGTACTATTACCTGGAATGCAGGCATACCGGGGCTGAGTTTAACAGAGGTTCCCCAGTCATTTTCGGTCACGACGCCCTTTAGGAAATATAGATACTGGACAAAAATCGGCTTGTCGAGATGCGCCCTTTCCTCCAGGACCTTTTTGACGGAGTCCGAAAGATCAGGGTCATCGAATACGCTGCCGGGCATGAGCCTGACCACGCAGAATGCTATAGTAAGTATGACAAACAGGGTCAGGATGGCTGCCAGTATTCTTTGAAAGATGTATTTTGCCATCGATTTACTCCTGATTAAGACAAAGAGGAGGGGTTATACGTCCCCTCCTCTTTGCGAGGAAAGAATAACTATATAAATTATAGCCTTCGTTCTATTCGTGGGTCAGATCGAAACGCTCGAACTGGAAGCCAACGAAGTTCAGTCTGGTCTTGGTAGGTCTTACGCATCTGTCAGAGAAGATGTAGAAGGCCTGTGCCTGGAATACGGGCAGCTGATCCACGTTCTCGATCAGGGACTTTTCCATGTCCAGAGTGATCTTTACCAGCTTGTCTTCATCAAGTCTGTATTCCTCGGTGATGGACTGCTTGTAAGCCTCATCGATGAAGTCGTTGTGATAAGCGGTGAATCTGTTGGAGTTGTAGCTGGTGTATCTCTCAAACTTTCTGTTGGCAGATACAACTGCTGCGGAGAGGTCCCATGCGCCCCAGCAGAGTTCCCAGGAATCTGTGCCGCCTTCGTTCTGCCATGCATATCTCATCTGCTTGACAGCTTCAGAGTTGTTCATGGCGATGACCTGTACGGAGAATCTGTCCTTGCCGAACAGCTCTTCCCAGCTGCTCTGGAGGTACTCGGAGGTAAGTCTCAGAGCGGAAACAGCTTCGTTGTATACGAGGCGGACTTCGATCTTTCCGTACTCGTTGTAGATCTCATCGAACAGAGCCTTTGCCTTTTCCTTATCAAAGCCGTTGTTTGCGGGCAGATAGCTCTTTGCATAATCCATATCGCGGAGCATGGTGCCGTCGCTGCTCATGGAGTATACGGTGGGCAGGAAATAGGGAGCTGCGATGTTGTTGGTCATCTTGGCGATGGTGTCTCTGTCGGTGGCAAAATAAAGGGCCTGACGGAAGCGGACATCGTCCAGATACTTCTTGGTGGGATGGGTGAAGTTGAACTCGATTCCTCTTACAGTGGTTCCGGGACCGGAGATGGTTCTGGGATCCTCAGCATATACTTCATAGGAAGAGGTGCCAAGGGAGAGGTAATCGATCTCGCCGGCCTTGAAAAGCTCAAGTGCCGTGGCATCATCGGAAACTACTCTTACGTGCATGCCGTCCAGCTTGATCTCATCTGCATATACGTAGTTGGGGTTCTTCTTGAACACGCGCTCTGCGCCAACAGTCCAGGAGCTGAGCTCGAAGGGACCGCAGCTCATGATGGTGTCTGCGGAGGTTGCATAAGTGTTTTCGGTCTTGTCTGCGTTGAAGCACTGTTCATAGATGGGCTTGTATACCAGGGAGGTATATCTCATCTGGAAGTGTCTCATAACGTTTTCTGCAGTGTATCTCTGGGTGCACTTTACCATCAGAGTGTAGTCGTCGATCTTCTTGAGGCCGACATCTTCCCACTTGACTGCGTTGGAGCCGGGCTCCTGCTTGTAGTAATCCAGAGCATTCTCGATGGCGATCTGGTTCTCTGCCAGGGAGGAAGTTGCGGAATACTTTACGTTGGGATTCAGAGCTTCCTGCCAGGAATAAATGAAGTCATCGGCGTTGATGGGATCGCCGTTGGCCCACTTCAGATCCTGTCTGAGCTCGATGTACCAGGTGTAATCGTCACCGTCCTTGGTATAGGGCTCCTTGGCTGCCAGTTCAGGCCTGATAACGGTCTTGGTGGTGCCGGTGGCTGCGTTCTCTACGCCATAGTAGTTGTAGAGCTTGGCCTGCAGGTAGTCAACAATACTTGTGTTATTGTTGAAGGGGTTGCAGTTCTGCGTTGAGGAAGTATCAGCGTATCTGAAGATCTTCTCAAATTCAGGCTGCTGCTGCTCCGGCTGCTGGGCCTCGCTTCCCTGAGAAGGCTGATCACTGCCCTGAGAGGGCTGGGTGCTGCCCTGATCGCCGCAGCCGGCCAGCATGCCGAGTGCAAGGATCATTGCAAGGATCAAAGATATAGCTTTTTTCATTTTTCCACCTCCTGAGTGGTTTAGTGAAATATAATTTGATGGGTATAATATAAACCCGCGATTGGTCTATTGTAAAATTCCAATTATGTGATGTATAATACAAAGGGTGTATAGCAAATGCGTCAGTTATACACTTTCCTTTATAACCCAAAATAATCGTTATTGAATATTAATTATACATAAACAACATAAAACCAGGAGAAAAGTCATGATAGACAAGAAATTTGAAGTATTCCAGGTGGTGGCCTATTATAAGAATCTGACCAAGGCAGCATCCGTATGTCACATGACCCAGGCCACCATCAGTCGCCAGATGCAGCAGCTGGAGGAGGAGATAGGCGTTCCCCTGTTCACCCGTTCCACCAAGGGCATAACCCTGACCCCCGCGGGTGAGTATCTGCACAACAGGGCATCCAGCTATATTGAAGAATACAACGACATAGTCGAGGGCTGCCGCAGCGTGGGTAATGTACCCTTTTCCAACCTCAGGCTTTCGGGCGGCCCCTTTGAGAGCCTTCTGATCGTAGAGCCGATAAACGAACTGAAAAGACAATACAAAAACGTGAAGTTCGACTACTATTCCTTCACCTACAGGATACTTGGATCCCGCTTCGAAAACAAATCCATAGACTTCTGCTTCTCCGTAAAGAGACTCGTGGACATTGTTCCGGACCTGGAGTACGAGATCATCTACGATAAGCCCTGGCTGGTGGCCGCAAAGGAGGACCATCCCTTCTGGAAGCTGAGTCCGGAGGACCAGGGAATGCTGAAGGGCCAGAGGGTCATAACAACCTACAACAATCTTTTCGAACCTGTCCACGCCTACTGCAGCAGCGCAGGGCTCAACGATATCGAATTCGTGGAGACAAATTTCCTCGACTGCATGTTTGCAGGCCTCAGGACCAACAACTGCATCTCCATCTTCCCTGCCTTTGTTAAAAAGGCTCTGCCCGAGGGAATAATCATGAAGGATGTGCTGACGACACCCATGACGGAGCCCTTTGTAGCCTGCTACAGACCGGAGACCATGAACCCGGGGAGCAAGGTGTTCCTGGACATCTGCAAGAACATAAAATACGACGATTAGTGCATGAGAAAACAATAAAAGCCGGGTCCCCTGCGGGACCCGGTCTTTTCGTTTCTTTAGATACTGTATTGCTCTTCACCGCCTGATGCAGATCATTCGATGGAAACTCCGCAGCCGAAGGCTCCGTTCATAAGGCAGATGCCTGCAGCAAATTCAGCCGCGGCATCGAGGGATGTCTGAATGTCGCCCGTTTTTGCATAGTTCAGCTCGAAGGCGGCGGCAAAGGAATCTCCCGCGCCCAGTGTATCCACAGGCTCGATCATTCTTGGCCACTGCACATAGTTCACACCTTCGCAAACGGCGGCTACGGCATCATCACCCCTTGTGGCGATTACGATCTTCGGGCCGAGCTCTGCGATGAGCCCGCAGCCATACTGCGCCATGCCGTATTCCAGATCCGGGCAGGAAAGAAATACGATGTCTGCGTAAG
Organism: Bacillota bacterium; assembly: GCA_016284575.1. GTDB lineage: Bacteria > Bacillota > Clostridia > Peptostreptococcales > Anaerovoracaceae > RGIG2707. Next base: position 15,062 of record JAEEPD010000056.1, read on the forward strand.
GACATATCTGTTCCCTGTACTCCTCATCCTCCCAGCGGTCGGAAATATCGAAGGAGATAAGGGGGACCCTGCTGCCCTTTGCTGCCTCATCCTTTAAGTAAGCCGCAAGCTTTGGAAGCTCCTGCTCCATGCCGCTGTAGAGGCTGGTATGCACGGCGGAAAAGCCCTTTATATACTCCATATCCGCTTCGTCCAGCACCAGAGGATGCTCCGCCCTGACCTTCATGCCGTTGGCCCAGAGAAAGACCCTTTCTCCGCGCACCAGATCCACCTTGGAGCTGGTGGACTCGCCCTCGTAAAGCTTGGAATGACTGCGGTCCACGCCCTTCTCATCCATGGTCTTCTTCAGGAATTCGCCCTCCGGGTCGTTTCCGATAACGCCAATGTAGGCACTTTCAGCACCCATCATGCGCCAGTATACGGCAGCGTTGAGGGCAGTTCCGCCGGGGTACATCATCTTCTGATGAAGGTACTTGTCGCAGACACAGTCTCCTATGGCTATAAATTTCATATTCGTTTTCCTTTGCTACTTAAGATACTTGTTCATCCAGCCGATGATCTCATCCAGCCTGCGAATGCGGTGCCTGGGCTTGCCGCTTCTGGAAAGCTCGTGGCATTCGCCGTGGAAAAGGCAGAGCCTGGAATCCACGCCGTGGAACTTAAGAGCCGTGAACATCTGTATTCCCTCACTCATCCAGCAGCGATAGTCCTGGTCGGAGTTGATGAAGAGTGTGGGGGTCTTGGCCTTGTCAGCGTACTTCAGCGGAGAAGCATTCCAGAGATTCTCCACCTGGAACCAGGGAGTGCCCTGGATCTGGTTGGCGTTGAAATAGTAGCCGATGTCAGTGACGCCGAACTTGGAGATCCAGTTGGATATGCTGCGCTGGGAGGCTGCTGCCTTGAACCTGTCGGTGTGGCCGATGATCCAGTT
>JAEEPD010000057.1 GCA_016284575.1 Bacillota bacterium
TGCAGCAAAATCAGTAACAGCGGTGCTGCATATTATAATGTCGCTGGTTTTGTTTTTCTGGATACGGGGAAACGGCCTGCAGGAAAAATATGGACTTCGCAGGACGGAGGTCCCTGCTAAACGTTTTCTGTATTATCTTCCGCTTATCATTACTGCATCAACACCATTCTGGGGAGGGTGCAAGCTGCAGTACGGTTTTCCGGAAGCGGCATCATTTGTGATCAGTATGTGCTGCGTGGGCTTTCTGGAGGAGGTCATTTTCCGGGGGCTGTTGTTCCGGGCGATGGAAAAGGATGGACTGAAGTCAGCGATCACAGTGTCCGCTCTGACATTTGGGATCGGTCATATCGTGAATCTTTTCAATGGAAGCGGCCGGAATCTGATTTCGTCCATCATTCAGGTCGTGTTTGCTGTTTTGGTCGGATTCGTGCTTGTGTGGATTTTTTACCACGGGAAGTCTCTGATGCCCTGCATTCTGTTCCATTCAGCCAACAATGCACTCAAAGTTTTTTCTGCAGAAGGAAGTTTTGATCCAAAGACAGAGATGCTGCTCAATCTTGTGGTAATAGTGGGAGTTCTGGGAGGCTACTTATTTTATCTCGTTAAGGCCTTTCCTGTGAAGGAAGAGGCTCCGCATTAAAAGCTCCCTGATAAAAGGCTGAAGGAGCGGCGCTTTTCAGTTTGCGGCGGCGAGGGCTCGGATGGTGCGGGTGATGTGCTCCGCATCGTTTTTGGCTCTTGGGCCGTCCCAGCTGCCGTGGCGGTCGTTGATGCCGTTCAGCAGCTTTACGGCTATGCCCTTCTCCTTCCAGAGGCGGAGATTGAAGTTGTAATCGTCGATAAGTATGTCTCCGGGCTGGATGCCGCCCGGCACCGCCAGGGATTTGTCCTCTCCGCACCAGCAGAACTGGCGCTTTACCGTGTCCGGGATGAACTCGTCCAGCCAGGCCTGCTTCTCCGCCAGAGCGTAGGGGCTTTCCTTTATGACCGCAGAAAGGGTGTGGACCTCGAAGTCCGGATCCGCCGCCAGGGCCCAGAGGGCCTTAAGGGGCTCCTCCTGGGGCTTGAGGTGGAGGAAGTAGCCCTGCTGGAGCAGCTCGCTGAAGTCTCCGGCTTCCCGGAATTCGGCAAGAACGCCGTCGATATCGAAAAACAGTCTTGTCATTTTGGGCCTCCTTTCACTTCGCGGCAGCCAGGCTGCCTCTTAAACATCCTCAGAGTTTTCGGACCTCTCTTTCAGTTTTTATTTTAATCGGTCAGATATACAAAAATCTGCACAGGGCATGTGCAGATTTTTTAGTGCATTAAGTTTTACTGAGTGCCGTCTGCGGACGCTTTACTGCACCACAGGCAGGGTGGCGCCGCCGAAGGGCATGGCAAGCACCTTTGCATTGGGCCCATGCCTTTCCAGGGCCTCGTCTAAGGCCCTCTGGGCGCTCTCTGAGGGCTTCAGGAACAGCCTTTGGACAAATATGTCATCCATCTCGGAAACAAGCCTTATTTCGGCTTTCTGGAGCACCTGGGCTATGGCAGCCGCCTTGTGGCCTCCCAGCTGAAAGTCCCGCTGCACCCGGTCCAGCAGGTCCTTGGGCTTTTCCGCCGAAAGCATCCACTCCTCGAAGCGGCTGTTTCCAAGGCCTTCATTGCAGGCGCCTATAAGTATTATGGTGCCGCCGTCCTTAACAGCATGCTTTGCGTTATCCAGGGCCTTCTGGGTCTGGTAGAGGTTTGCGTCCTTGGGCGCTCCCCCCTGACTTACGATGACTATGTCCGCCCTTTCGGGGATGGACTTTCTGTACATGCGGTCCAGGTAGGCGCAGGCATCCCTGTGGGCCTCATGAAGGTCCCCGGCAGCGGCGTAGACTATATTTTTATGCTCATCCAGCACTGCGTTTACGATGTAGTCCACAGGGCAGAAATCCCCGGCCTCCTCCAGGTCCTCCCTCAGGGGATTGCCATCGAGCCTTCCCGCTGCGGCATTTTCCTCCAGCATCATGCGGTGATTAGCCTGTATGGCGGCGGGGGTGGAGCAGCCCGGAAGTATGGCCTTGATGCCGCCGGAATATCCTGCAAAATAGTGGAATTCCACGTTGCCAAGGCAGATCCGAAAGTCCGCATAGGCCACGCTTCTGCATATGTCCACAGGGGTGCCCCGGCTGGTGGTGCCAAGGTGCACGCAGTCTTCCGGGTCGCTGTCCACGCAGCGCACCGCATCGAACACCGCGTCTCCTGCCAGCCTCCGCATCTCCTCCTCTGTGTGATGCCTGTGGGAGCCCAGGGCGAAGACCACGGTGATCTGGCTGTCGTGCGCCCCTGCAGCCCTCAGCTCGTCTATCACCGCAGGCAGCAGCTCATAGCTTGCCAGGGGCCGGGAGCTGTCGCTGGTGACGATGCCTATCTGGGGCATTACCTCGTCCCTGTGGCCAGGCAGCGGCGCCGCCTTCGGATCCGCAAGGTAGCCGAATTTGTCCCTGTACACATCCCGAAGTCTGGGGGCTCCGATGGGGTGCTCAAGCGCCCACCTTACGGCCTCCTCGCCCCGCCTTTCGTGCTCCATGGGGTTCGACACCAGCACGTCCATAAGCTTGGCATCGGGTATCTCCACGCTCTGCACGCCATTTCCGTATCCGAAATCGATCTTCATAGCAAACCTCTGAAAAAATAAAATAAGAAAAAAGCAACGGGCCCTGTCTTAAGGGCATCCGCTGCTTCTGACCTCGTTAATTTATTCCGCCAAGGAAGCTGGTGACATCGTTCACCAGGGTAGCCAGCTGAGCGCTGCGGAGCAGCGTCATCATGCGGCGCATCATCTTGTAATCTTCGGTCTCGTCGATCAGGCAGGCGGTCTCCATGAACATGGCATAGAGCACTCTTCTGCGGTTGCGTACGCGGCGCATAAGGGCGTTTGTGGTTGCGGTGTCGGAGAGGTAGTCGCACATGTCCTTGATGTTCTGCGCGTAGCTTTCATCTCTCTTGCAGAGCGCGAGGGCGCCGATCGCCGCGAAATCGTAATCCTCAGTGCCTACGGGGATGTTCTTGTCCTCCAGAGCATCCAGTACTTCCCTGAATTCGTC
>JAEEPD010000058.1 GCA_016284575.1 Bacillota bacterium
GGTGTCAACGATCCGCCTCTAATACAGGCTGCCGGAGTTCACAACGGTCTGGGTATCCTTGTTTCCGCAGAGAACAACCAGCAGATTGGATACCATGGCTGCCTTGCGCTCCTCGTCAAGCTGCACGGTGTTCTTTTCGGAGAGGCGCTCAATGGCCATCTCCACCATGCCTACGGCGCCGTCGACTATCATCTTTCTTGCATCGATGATGGCGCTGGCCTGCTGACGCTGCAGCATTACGGATGCGATCTCAGGGGCATATGCAAGGTAGGTGATGCGGGCATCGATGATCTCAAGACCTGCCTCAAAGACCTTGTCCTGTATTTCCTGACGGATGCGGCTTGCCACCAGCTCGGAGGAGCCTCTGAGGCTGCCCTCGTCCGCCACGCCGTCGCCTGTGGTGTCCACGTTGGGAGCCACGTCGTAGGGGTAGATGCGCACGATATTTCTTACAGCGCTGTCGCACTGAAGTGAGAGGTATTCCTTGTAGTTGTCCACGTTGAAGACTGCCCTTGCGGTGTCCTTTACCCTCCACATGACTGCTATGCCTATCTCCACGGGATTGCCCAGGGCGTCGTTTATCTTCTGGCGGCTGTTGTTGAGGGTCATGATCTTCATGGAGATCTTCTTGCTCTGGGTCTGGAGCTGGTCCCCGCCCGCATTGAGCTTTATCTTAAGTCCGCCGCCGTCTCCGCTGTCCACGTCTCCGCTCTGGTTGAGCCTGGTGGAGGCTGCGGGATTGACGGAGGTGCAGAAGGGGTTCACAAAGAAGAAGCCGTCGCCTATGAGAGTGCCGTAGTATTTGCCGAAGAGGGTCAGGACCAGAGCTTCCTGGGGCTTGAGGACCTTAAGTCCCAGCAGGAAGATCCATCCGAGAGCTATCCAGGCTATGGATATTACAAGCACGATGATGGTGACCGGGGTCATCTTCATGTAATTTCCGTAGGGGGTGGTGACCACCTTGTTGAAGCTGCCGCTGGCTGCGGTGAAGAGCAGCACGAAGGCTGCGATGTAGAAGAGTATGATGGCTATGAGCACTGCCATGCCCTTCTTGTTGCTGTCAAGAATCTTTTCCTTTATCATTTTAGGTGCCTCCTTTTTGATTTGTTATTGATATCATAATGATATCACAAGGCGGCAGATTGTCAAGTATTATTCAACGGGCTTTGCATTGAAGCTCTGTAGAGGGTATAATCATAGCAGGCAGAACGGCCAGAGGAGGATCTGATGATAATCCACGACAGCAGCAAAAGGATGGGGATATACATTTTCGGAAGCAGTTATCTGAGCTATGATTCCGTAAAGGGATACTTTGACGCAGAGGGTCTGATGACCGGGCCTGAGGGTGTTTCCGTGGAGCTGTCGGATGATATAACCACGGTGGAGCCCGGCTTTTTCGAGCGCTTTCCGCTGCTTCAGGACCTGGAGATCCCGGACAGCGTAAAGGATCTGGGGCTTACGGAGAGCTCGAAGGAATTTCTTAAAAAGCGCAGGGTGCTGCTTCGGGGAAGCTTCGATTCTCCTGCTGAAAAGCTGGCAAAAGAGCTGGGCCTGAGCTTTTGCCATGCAGGCTTTGAGCTGGGACGGGCAGGAGATTATTACGAGCACGGGTCATACATCGTCACCCTGTATCTGGACACGGGCGGAAAGCCCCGCATCCACCAGGCCAGCTTCTCCCAGGGAAGCTCCGCAGGACACAGCTTCGGCACCGACGAGGACCTTTATCTTCCGAGGGATTTCTACTGGGAATATACGCCGGAGAAGATCGCGGATCTCTGCTGGGGCGCATGCTACAGCGCGATCTGCAAAAACCAGAAGCTTCAGTCCTTTCTTAACAAGGCAAGGAAGCGCAGGGGCTTTTTCATCGATTACAGCAGGAGGCCTGATCCGAAAAAGAAGGCTCAGGCTGACCTGAAGTAAGTATATATTTTTAACAGGAGTGTGTTGTTTGAAGAAACTGGATTCACGGGTGATTGCCGCGTAGCCGGGAGGCTGTGCAGCAGTCCGCAAGCCTCCCGCTTTATAAGCAATTGACGTCAACAATATTCAGGAGGAAAAACAATGAATAAAAACGACTATACCATACGTCTTGAGAGAACAGAGGACCACAGAGCGGTGGAGGAGCTCATACGCGAATCCTTCTGGAACGTGTACCACCCCGGCTGCAGCGAGCACTATGTAATGCACGTGCTGCGGGAGGATCCGGCCTTCGTTAAGGAGCTGGACTTCGTGATGGAGCAGGGTGGCCGGATAATCGGCCAGAACATGTTCATGAGGACGGTGATCGAGGCCGATGACGGCAGAGTGATCGATGTCCTGACCATGGGCCCCATCTGCGTGGCCAACGACCTGAAAAGGCAGGGCTACGGAAAAAAGCTGCTGGACTATTCTCTTGAAAAGGCTGAAGCCATGGGCTTCGGAGCCGTGCTGTTTGAAGGAAACATAGGCTTCTACGGCAAGAGCGGCTTCGCATATTCCAGAAGCTTCGGCATACGCTACCACGATCTGCCGGAGGGAGCTGACGATTCCTTCTTCCTCTGCAGGGAGCTGATCCCCGGATACCTTAAGGGCATCACGGGAGTTTACCAGACTCCCCAGGGCTACTATGTGCCCGCGGAGGAGGTGGAGGAGTTCGACAAGAGCTTTCCGCCGAAGGTAAAGCTGAGGCTCCCGGGCCAGCTGGACTACCAGCCGGAGGAAGCCTAAGTAAGGGCAGCGCCCGGGCTCTCCCGCCCGGTAAAGAGACGCTAATGGCATGATAAAGCCCCGGAGACTTAAGAGCTCCGGGGCTTTTGTGTGTTTGTATAGAGGCGCCTCAGGCAGGCTCAGCTGCCAGGCGAGGCTGCCGCATTTACTTGAAATACTCTGCAGCAGCGTCGAAGAGGTGCATGAAGTAGTTGCCGGGCACATTTCTGTAAAGTCCGTCGCCCACACGCTCCGCGTGGCCCATCTTGCCGAAGACTCTGCCGTCGGGAGAGGTGATGCCTTCGATGGCATAGAGGGAGCCGTTGGGATTGTACTGAACATCCGCGCTGGCCTTGCCCTCCAGATCCACGTACTGGGTGGCTATCTGGCCGTTGGCCGCCAGCTTTCTGATCAGCTCCTCGGAGGCCAGGAAGCGGCCCTCGCCGTGGGAGATGGGAACGCTGAACACATCGCCAACCTGGGCCTTTGCAAGCCATGGGCTCTTGTTTGAAGCAACTCTTACCCTGACGATCTTGGACTGGTGGCGGGCTATGGTGTTGAAGCTTAAGGTCGGGCAGGAATCGTCGGTATCGATGATCTCGCCGTAGGGCACCAGACCCAGCTTGATCAGAGCCTGGAAGCCGTTGCAGATGCCCAGCATCAGGCCGTCGCGGTTCTTGAGGAGCTCGTGCACCGCATCCTTTACCTCAGGATTTCTGAAGAAGGCTGTGATGAACTTGGCGCTGCCTTCAGGCTCGTCGCCGCCGGAGAAGCCGCCGGGAATGAAGAT
>JAEEPD010000059.1 GCA_016284575.1 Bacillota bacterium
AAAAAAGCTTGAAGCCTGTGCAGCTTCAAGCTTTTCTTATACTTATACTATTTCTTTCCCCTTTCGCGGGCTTCGCGTCTCTTCCTGTTCTTTCTGATGACGCTTCTGGGGACTCTTCCGCCTGCTTCCTTTATGGACTTGGGACCGTGAACCCTGTAGTTCAGAGCCTTTCTTGCGGCTTCCATTTCCGCCTCGATGCGCTTTTCAGCCTCGGCAACAGCTGCAGCTCTTACAGCATCCTTTTCAGCCTGCTTTTCCTGAGCCTTGGAGAGCTTTTTCTCCTTCTTTTCCTTTGTGGCATTCAGCTGCCTGTTAGCCTCATCCACGGAAATGCCCTTTTCCTTGGCATACTTGTAGACATCGGTGGTCTCCGCCTTGGCCTGAGACTTGCTCTCCTCTGTTGCTGTGGCCTCCTGAGTGGCCTTTCTGGTCATGCCGAACATTACCACCATGAAGGCAACCATCATGAGCATGCTGATAGTGGAGTCAGTCTTGGTATTTCTGGTCTTGAAGGTTACGGAATAATCCTCAGCCAGAGCATCGCCGTTAGCAGCAAGCACGCCAGCCTTAGCGGTAACGGTATATTCGGTGTTGGAGACGAGTCCGTCATCCAGTATCAGCCACAGCTGGTTGGGATATCTGTCCTGAGCGCAGACGATGGTGTAGCCTATGGTATTGCCTTCGGGATCCGCGATCTGGAATTTGCCTTTGTTAGCTTCTGCGGAATCGTCATCCATGGCTTCATTGAAGGTGAACTTCACCGCCATGTTGGAGATCTGCTTTCCGGTCTCTCCGTCGCCGGGAATGACATTGGTTATTTCAAGACCTGCGGCAAAAGCAGTCTGGCACATGGCCAGTACCATTATCAGGGCCAGCAGCAGGCTGACAGCTGTCTTTTTCATCGTTTATCCTCCGATTATTATATTCGCGGCATTTTCTGCCGTCATAAGCGATTTATTCGGCGCTTTTGCGCTCTTCCTTCCGCGTACGGCGAAGTTTTCTGAAGAAATCCTTCAGCACGGCTTCGCATTCGGGCTGAAGCACCCCGCAGATAAGCTCCGGCTGGTGATTGAGTCTCTCATCTGAAGGTATATTCCTGAGAGAACCGCAGGCTCCTGCCTTAGGATCCATGGTGCCTATGAAAAGCCTCTCTATGCGGGAGAGCACTATGGCTCCGGCGCACATGCTGCAGGGCTCCAGCGTGACATACATGTCGCAGCCTATGAGCCTCCAGCCGCCCAGCTCCGCAGCGGCCTGTCTTATGGCCTTCATTTCCGCATGGACTGTGGGATCCTTATCTGTCTCAGTGCTGTTGAAGCCCCGGGCTATTATCCTGCCGTCCTTTACTATAACGGCTCCTACGGGTATCTCACCGAGAGCTGCAGCTTCTTTTGCCAGCTTAAGGGCCTCAGCCATATAAAATTCCGGGCTGCCCTCCTCTATAGGGGTGGGAACTGCAAGCTCAGGCATCTTTTCCTCCGCAGCACAAAACCCTGTGCGCAAACGTACCACTTATATTAACACAACAACTTTAATCTTGCAATTACAAGATTATTAGTTTATAATAATTCCGCTAAAAGATTCGGGTGCCCAAAGCCCCGCATACATGCCCTCATAGTTAAACGGATATAACGGAGGTTTCCTAAACCTTTGTTGGTGGTTCGATTCCGCCTGGGGGTGCCAGAAAAACCGGGTCCTTAAAGGATCCGGTTTTTGTATGCTTTATTTACATGATGATATCGTTTTCCTGAAGCGGGAAATCGCACTAAGCCTTCCGTCCGGCACTCATGCATATCCGCGCCGCCAGGGTGCCTGCAAACGCCCAGAATGACAGCATCAGCAGGTTTTCAAGAAGCACCAGCCATCCGGCTTTGTCATAGTCCAGAAAGGCAAAGGGCACTCGGAAGAACAGATAATCCTGGATCCCGCTTTTGAGAAAAAGCCACAGGCCGATGCCGCCCATACAGGTGAAAATGCAGGTAAGCACTGCTTTGGTTTTATCCTTCAGGCTCAGGCCGGAGGCAATCGCAGGGATGTGCAGCCCCAGATGGAGCCCCATCAGCACAAAGGACCAGTGGGACATGGAAAGATGCATCCTGCGCACAAAGGAGACCGGCGCCATGCCGTAAAGAAAGGGCACAGCATAGCCGCTCATGGACATGCCGCAAAAGGCGGTGAGAGCGAAGCTGAAAAGAAGCAGAAGGTTCAGAATGGCCGTGATGCTGCGGTACGGATTGTATTTTCCCCTGAACAGGGCTCCGTACCACCTACGGTTCAGCAGCTGGTGGATGATGACAAGGGCCGTCATGGCCATGCCTATCCATTCATGCAGCTCGTCGCCTGTGACCTGATAAGCCATAAGAAGCAGCAAAAGGGCCGTCATGGCCGCGTCCACGAGCCTTTTTATTGTGATGTTCGTTTTAGCCTTGGACATGACTCCGTCCCTCCGCGGTCATTAATTCAACCCTTCGATCCAGGACTGCAGCTCTGATTCCGATACGCTGCCGCCAAAGCGCTTTCCATCCAGCCAGGTCCCGCTTCCCGCAAGGGCCTCCATATTGGAGCCGCTGCGGCCGATGCCGCTGCTGGAGGAGGTGCAGAAGGGAATGACCCTGATGCCTTCAAAGCTGTATTTTTCTGCGAAGGTATCGAGGATCCGGGGCTCCTCGCCCCACCAGATGGGAAAGCCAAGATAGATGGTCTTATAGTCCTCAAGGGATATGTCCCCGCCTCCGATCTCAGGGCGCACGCTTTTATCGTTCTGCTCTTTTGTGGAGCGGCTGTTTCGGTCATTCCAGTTCAGATCGGCGTCCGAGTAGGGCTCCGCAGGGACGATCTCATAAAGCTCTCCGCCGGTGATCGAAGCGATCTTTTCGGCAACGCCCTTTGTGGTCCCGGTGGCGGAGAAATATGCCACCAGAACATCCGAAGCGGCGGCTCTATCGCCGCCCGCCGGCTTCGATTCGCCAGCTGCGGGCTGGGATGGCCCTGCCGGAGCAGAGCTCCCTTCCGAAGCTGCTTTACCGGGTCCTGCTGTTTCCTTCTGCTCCTCTGCTGAGGCCTGGGGACCCTTTGCCTCTGACTGGGGTTCGCTTCCGCAGGCCGCAAGGGCAGCAAGAAGAAGGACTGCCATTATTATTGATATGGTTTTTTTCATGGATCTGCTCCAAGCCTCCCATTTGTTCAGTCTGCTGCGTACTTCAGCATTTCTGTGTCCGCTTTACAGCACCTTTGCCAGCCAGCTGCGGATCTCCTCTGCATCCGGACGGTTGATCAGTCTGCCCTTTTCCCACTTCACATCGGCGCTAACATCCTTGTGAAGCTCGGTGTCGCTTCTGCCCACTCCGCTTCCGCCGGAGGTGCAGAAGGGAACGATCTTCTTTCCGGAGAAATCATAGCTTTCCAGGAAGGTGTCGATGATCCTGGGAGCCACGCCCCACCAGATGGGGAAGCCCACGAACACAGTATCGTAAGCGGCCATATCCAGGGCGCTGTCTGCGATCTCTGGCCTTGCGGAAGGGTCGTTCATTTCCACGCTGCTGCGGCTCTTTCTGTTTCTCCAGTCCAGGTCCGCGGAGGTGTAAATTTCCTTGGGTAAGATCTCGTAAAAGTCTGCTCCTGCAGCCCTGGCGATCTCTTCGCCGACTCTTTTTGTGACACCACTGGCAGAAAATACTGCAACTAATACCTTATTTGACATTTTATTTTCTCCTTTCATTCTGATGATTTTTATTGATTTCTTCCCTTTTGAGTGAGAGCTGCTCCACCGTGATGACATTCACTCTTCAAGGCTTTGCGGCTCGGCCCTGACATCGTGTCAACATGTTGATTATACGCCGGCGCTGACACTGTGTCAAGGCGTTTTATTATTTTTTAACACGGCCTGACCCGCCTTGTCTGAACCAGAGCCTGCTTCATTCAAACTGAAAAAGCTGCAGTCAGTTGCAGCTTTTTTCAGTCCGATTTCAGTTATTCCTGAGCCTCAGATCATATCACAAAGCCGCCGTTTACCCCCAGGTCCTGGCCGGTTATAAACGAGGCCTTGTCGCCGGCGAGGAAGACCACCGCGTTTGCCACGTCCTCCGGCTCGCCTATGCGTCCAAGAGGCGTCTCCTCTATCAGCGCAGCCTTTTCCTCCTCCGTGTATTCGTCCATCATGCGGGTATTGATGCAGCCGGGGCTGATGCAGTTGACCCGTATGCCGCTGGGGCCCAGCTCCTTGGCCAGCGCCTTGGTAAAGGCTATGAGCCCGCCCTTGCTGGCTGAATAGACGCTCTCAAAGGAAGCCCCCACCTGTCCCCAGATCGAAGCGATGTTTATTATGCAGCCGGATTTGCGGCTTACCATGCCGGGGACGAAGGCCCTGGTTATAAGAAAGGCTCCCCTGAGATTGGTGTCCATGACCCTGTTCCAGTCCGAAACGCTCATGTCCTGAAGCAGGCCTGAGCCCTCCATTCCCGCGTTGTTTACCACCAGGTCAGGGACTCCGTACATGCCAAGTATCATGTCCGCATGGGACCTGACCGCATCCGGATCAAGAAGATCCAGTTCAGTCCGGCCCTTAGGACCCACGACCCTGTAGCCCTCAGCCTCCAGTGCCTGAGCCACTGCCAGGCCTATGCCGCGTCCGCGGCCTGTCACAAATGCAAGCTTTGCCATCCTTTATTCCTCCGCAATAGTTTTACGCATGTGTCATATATTCACAAAAGAAGCCCGGCGCCCTGCCTTAGGGCTCCTCAGGCTCCGGGACGTCGCCGTCCTTAAGGGATACCGGTATGGTGGCCTCACAGGCCCAGTCTCTCTCGTAGGCCTCCTTTGTACCCCTCTTAAGCCAGTAATCCTTCCAGTATTCGCCCCAGCGCCTGCTGGCTTCCTCGATGTTTTCCTCCGTGAATTCGCCGTTATGGGTAACGACCCTCATATCGTCTCCGCCGGCTATGAAGGCCACCTCCCCGCAGCTTGCCGAGATCAGATACTTTGCCCCGGCGAAAAGGCTCTCGTCAAAGCGGGGCTTCAGGGGCTTTCTGTGGGGATATTCCTTCATCAGATCTTTTGCATGGACAGGATCGTTGAAGGCCAGAGCGAAGCCGTCCAGAGGGAAGGGCTGTATTTCGTCGTTATGGAGCTTTATGTCCCAGTCAGCATCCTCGAGCTCATCCAGGAAAATCCCGAAGATATTGCCGTAAAACCGCACAGCTGCGGTGCTGGAATGGGGAGCCTTTTCAGCCTTTGAATCGTCGTAGAGCTGCACGCCGCCAAACTCCAGCTGCAGCATGTCATCGTCCAGATACCACCACTGCCAGGCGCCGATATCGGATATGGCATCGGCCAGGATATTCAGGCTTTCCTGGCTGAATTCGGGCCTCTTTCTGACCCCGCCGATGGACTCAAAGCTGGTGGCTCCGGAAAGAAGCTCCTCCACGCCGGCCTTGATGTCATCGTCAGGCTCCGCGTCCTTTAAGGATTCGAGAAGCGGGCAAAGCTCCGGCAGGAGTTCAGAAAGGGGCTTCTTCTCCAGGCTCACCCAGTGCCTGAGCACGTTAAGGGCACCGAATCTTGTACGGACAGGCTCAGCCTTAAGCGCCGTCTCCACCAGGTCCATCCCCTCAAGGGGATAGCGCCTCAGCTCCTGCAGTATAAACTCAAGAGCGCTCTCCCTCCAGTACTCCTCCCCAAGGCCCAGAGCCGTCCCGGGGCCGGGATGTATGGAATCCGGGGGCAGCTGCTGCCTGTAGAGCTCTATCGCCTCCCTACGGAAGGCCTCATCGTCCATAATATAGCGCACCAGATGCCTGTGCTCCTTTATGCTGCTCTTAAGAAGCTCCATCACATAGGGCTTCACATCCACGCCGGTGCCCTCCGCCATGTCCACAGCCTCGCCCTGCTTGAGGGCGTCGAGTATCATACAGCGGCATCGGTAGGTAGTCAGCAGCTTTTTGCTCTTAAGAGCAGGCCAGCTTCGGCCCTCCCCAGCTTCTTTGTAATGCAGATAAATATCGTAGATTACCCTGTAATCCTCCAGCTCCAGGGGCTGCTTCTCCGCCGCATCCAGAAAGGTCTCTATTATCTGGTCTCCGTTTTCCATGGAAGAGATCCCGGGGACCGGGCCTTCATCCAGAAGAGCCCTGAGAAGCCTTCCTATGCCTGCCAGCTGCTCGTACGAAGGTCTGTTCTTAAGCACAAACTCCGCATCGGACTTGTTCCAGCAGGTCAGAGCCAGGTAGCTGTCCATCACATCGCCGGTCACAGCCTCGGTGAGCAGCCACTTCTTGATGCTGGAGGCAGAAGGCTTCAGCGCCTCCACGGCATGTATCCTGCCCCAGCCCTTAAGCTTTTTCGCCAGGCTGAAGATCTCCTCATTGCCATTTTTCCACCGGCTGATGACCCGGATGGCGAAGAGAGCGAACTCGTCGCTCAGGGCAACGGTCCTGATATCGTTTTTGAGAGCTTCGCTGCCTTCGTTATCGAAAAGCTCCAGCAAGGCCAGAGCCAGCTTTACGCATTCCCTGTTGTCGGAATTTCTGAGCATCCCAGACGCGAAATCGAAGATGCTGGCCGGTTTCAGCTCGTTCTTGTGAGTTCTTATATAGTCCTGCAGGGGCTCGACTGCAAAAATGGCCTGCTTTTCTTTCGTAAGCTCAGCAAGCAGGGCTTCGGCTCCACCGAAGTCCCTCTCATTAGCGGCTGCCACAGCCTTTTCTATCAGAGCCTTTTCAGCCTCATCAAGCTCCTGGGGGCCCATGTGATACAGCGCGATGCCGTCCATGGCGCCTGCCGCAAAGCTCAGCGCATCTGCATCACCATCCGGGGCCGGCAGAGAAAAATCCTCCGGGAGACAGCCGCCTGCGGCAGCCTGGCTTATGTATTCCAACAATGACATAGGGCGTATTCCTTCCGCCTGCCCTTTCGCAGGCTCTTTCAAATCATATATTATGCTTTATATTACACGTTTCAGAGCGCCTCTTCAAGCCCGAAGGCCTCTCCGGGGCGATTGACTCTTGCGCCCGGGACCTGCACAGGATATTATAAAGAGTAAGGCTTTGACAAGAGCCGGTCCGGACAGTAAAGAAAACCGCCGGATCCGGACACGAAGGTGCAGGCACACCAAAGGAGAAGCGCAATGACCACGTACATGAGCGATTTCAGAGAGCGTCCCGAGGGCTCCGTCCCCCGCCCCGCGTGGGTGGAGGTGGACACGGGAGCCATCTCAAGAAATATTGACAGGATAAAGAAAAGGCTGGCTCCGGGCTGCGAATTCTGCGCCGTCGTTAAAGCCAATGCCTACGGCCACGGCCAGAGAAAGTGCATGGGGCTTCTGATGGCCAAGGGTATCACCCGCTTCGCGGTGGCCACTATCGAGGAGGCCCTGCTGGCCAGAGAGCTATGCCCAGGTGGCATGGTCTACATACTTGGCCTTGTGGAGCCCCAGGACTACGGCATTATACTGGAGAACAACATAACCCTCGGAATCTGCGAGATGGATGACGCCAGGCTCCTGTCCGAGGCTGCGGTAAAGGCCGGAAAGAGATCCCCTGTGTTTGCGGTGGTCAACACTGGCATGAACCGCCTGGGCTTCATTCCCGAGGACCCGGCTACCGAGGACTGCATAGGGGAGATCTCAAGGCTGCCCGGCCTTGAGCTTCTGGGCCTCATGAGCCACTTCTCCAGCTCCGACGAGTTCGACGAGGCAGGAGACGAATACACCGAGATGCAGCTCCAGCGCTTTGAGACCCTGAGGGCGAGGCTGGTGGAAAAGGGAGTACCTCTCCCCTTCAACACACTGGCAAACAGCGCCGCAGCCCTGCTGCTCCCCCGCAGCCACTACCAGATGGCCCGCCCCGGCGGCTCCATCTTCGGAGACTACGCGGACGGACTGCCCCCAGAGCTTGGCATCGAATACTGCATGAGCCTCAAGGCCAAGATAATGCACCTGAAATGGCTGCCCAAGGGCAGCGCCATAGGCTACGGCCGTCACACCGAGCTTAAAAGAGACAGCCTGATCGGCACCCTGAACCTGGGCTACGCCGACGGCATCCCCAGGATATGGTCCTGCGAGAAGGGCTACGTGCTGGTCCACGGCGTAAAAGCCCCCATAGTAGGGGTGGTCTGCATGGACCAGATGATGATAGATGTGACAGACGTGCCGGATGTGAAGCGCTTCGACATAGTCACCCTGATGGGGGAGGATGGGGACCTTCACATAAGACCGGAGGAGATAGGCGAGATCTGCGGCGGCATTTTCGACACCACGGTCATTGGCCTGGCCCAGAGGCTTCCATATAAATATATCGAAAGCTGAGGGCAGTATATTCAAACCTGAACGCAGAGGAGACCGGTCCCGCCGGCCTCCTTTTCTTAAAGCAAAATTAAAAAAGAAATTTTGAGATTTAAGGATCCTTTAAGGACTGTCCGTAAAATGGGAAGTGTCAGAAGCAATAAACAGGGCGCCGCCGGAAAAGGCGGACCCGGCACGATATACCAGGAGGACAATAAAATGAGTAACAAGGAAAACGGAAAAATGATCGCAGGCATAGTGCTTGCGGCAGCACTGATAGCGGCTCCCTTAGGCGTCTACGCAATGAACGGAAGGGGAAGCTTCTCCTTCGGCGGAGGAAATGATTCCGCGGTGGTTGAGGACCTGGGCATAGCTCAGTCCGAAGAAAGCCAGTCCGGCAGCGAGCTTCCGGAGCTTAGCGAAAGCGCCCCCTCCCAGAGCGGCAGCTCCGACCAGAGCCAGAGCTTTGGCGGCTTCGGCGGCAAGGAGCAGATGGACGGCTTCGGCGGCATGAACAGCAACGCAGCAAGCTACGCAGCTGAGCCCACCGAGATAGTCACAAGCAGCCTTACAGCCAACAGCGCAGAAGACCTGACCGCGGACTACGCCAATGCCCAGACCATAACCATGAGCAGCGAAAACAGCAGCGTCAAGATCAGCAGCTCCGGCACCTATATCATCACCGGCAGCTGTGAGGACGGTAACATCACCGTAAAGAAGGGCACCACCGGCGTGGTCCTGATCCTGAAGGATCTGGATCTGACCAGCAGCACAGGAGCCACCCTTTCCATCAACAAGGGCACCGAGGTGAAGGTGCTGGTGGAGGGCAGCGTAAGCCTTACTGACGCCGAAAATCTGGCAGATGAAGAGCTGGACAGCTTCGACGGCGCAGTCATCAAGGTAAAGTCCGGCGCCTCCGCAGTCATCGGCGGCAGCGGAACACTGACCGTGAACGGCAGCTGCAAGAACGGCATCAAGGTCTCGGACCTGGATGAGGACGACATTGCAGACGGCTACAGCGAGGCCAGCCTCATAATCGACGGGGACCTGACCATAAACGTGACAGCGGCCAACGACGGCATCAACTCCGGTACGGATCTTACCATCAAGAGCGGAAACATCACCGTAAGCGCAGCTGACGACGGCATAAAGGCCGATTATATCCTGACCATAGGCGAGGAGGGCAGCGAAGGGCCCACCATCAATGTGACACTGTCCGAGGAGGGTCTTGAGGGCGCCACCATCAATATCTACAGCGGAAACATCACCGTCAATGCTTCTGATGACGGTATCAACGCAGCAAACAGCGACCTGACAGATTACACCTACTCCCTGAACATCATGGGCGGCACCGTAAATGTGAGCTCCGGCGCCGACGGCATCGACTCCAACGGCAACATCAACATTCTCGGCGGCCTCACCTCCATCGTTAAATCCGCAAGCAACGGCGGCGAGGGCGGCATCGACTACGAAGGAAGCTGCTATGTGGCTGATGGCTGCCTGGTGAACCCCTACGGCGTGACCATGGATTCCGGCAATGGCGGCCAGGGAGGCTTCGGGGGTTTTAGCGGAGCCGGCGGCTGGAAGAACAGACAGAACAGCGGAAGCGACCTGCCCCAGCAGCCGGATGGAAACAGCAACAGCGAAATGCCCCAGATGCCTGAGTGGAACGGACAGAACGGCCAGATGCCCCAGATGCCTGAGTGGAACAACCAGAACGGGCAGGACGGACAACCCCCGCAGCTGCCTGAGTGGAACAACCAGAACGGACAGGACGGTCAGCAGCAGAGACCCGGAAGGGGCCAGGGAAGACCCGGCCAGATGCAGGGCCCCGGAATGAATAACCAGATGCCCGGACAGAACGGCCAGGCTCCCGAAATGCCCCAGTTCCCCGGAAGCACTCAGAACCAACAGTAACGATAGCTCCTTAAAATAACCATATAAAAAGGGCTCCGCGCTTAAGGCGCGGGGCCCTTTAACATTCATCCACTTCTACTTCAGCAGCTCCAGAGCCTTTTCCAGCTGGGGATCCGTGCCGTCCAGGTTCATCCATGAATTGAAGCGGTCCTCTATGATCTTCAGGGTCAGGTTATCCAGATTGCCATAAGCGTAGGAGCCTGCATCCTTCTGAATGGACCGGAGAGCAGCCATGGTCTTTCCATCCATGTGACCGTTGGCATCCACATCGTAGCCCAGGATGCTGAGCCTCTGCTGAGCCGCAAGCACGTTGAGGCCGAACTCGCCGGCATAGTAGCGCTCAGTGCTCAGGGGCGCCATGTCCTCAATAAGCGCCACAGCGTCGGAATCGGTCATGTTGCCGTGTCTGTATACAACCACGTCGGGAATAACGCCGACGCCATTGATATCCACATTGCCGGGACCCTTGAACTCCATGACGGAAAGCTTGAAGCTGTCGCCGTTGTCCACATCCGCCGTGGTCTGAGCCAGTCCCTTGCCGAAGCTGGTCACCCCTACCACCTTGGCAGCGCCGTTCTCCTTAAGAGCGGACGCCAGGCATTCGGAGGCGGAGGCGGTATACTCGTTTATAAGTACCACCATGGGGAGCTTCGCCTGCTTGTTCGGATTGGAAAGCTCGTATTCGATGAGCCTGCCCTGGCGGTAGAACAGGGCGATCACGCCCTCATCCAGCAGCTGGTCCGCAATGTCCGTGGCCTGGAAAAGAAGGCCTCCGCCGTTGTCCCGAAGGTCCAGGATCAGGGAATCGGCTCCCCTGTCCACCAGGTCTGCCTTGGCTTCTGCAAACTCCTTGGCGGTGTTGGTGGAAAAGCTGGAGATCTCTATGTAGCCTGTATTTCCTGCCATCATCTCGCTGAACACTGTGGAATTGACCAGGGGCACCCGCTCCAGGGTGAAGCTGCGGATCCTGCCCTCAGCATCAAAGCTCAGCTGCACCTTCGTGCCCTCCTTGCCGCGGACCTTCAGGGCCACCTCGGAGATGCTCATACCGCTGACGCTTACGCCATCCACTTCGGTGAGATACCAGCCGGCTCTTACACCGGCAGCGAAGGCTGTGCCCTTCTTGTTTACCTCGGTAACCAGGATGCGGTTACCGTCGGACTGCATGGTTATGCCAACGCCGTAGTAGGAATTATCCAGCTGAGTGGCCAGAGAGGGCACCTCATCCTCCACAAAGTAGTATTCGCTCCACCTGTCCCCCAGGGCGCTGAACATGCCCTGGTACACACCCCGTATCAGGTCCTCCCGGGTGACGGTGCCGTTGTAGTAGGTCTCCAGATAGTCCATCACCTCTTCAATATTTTTCAGGCGGCTCTTCTGAAGCTCCTCCTGTGACAGCTCCGCCGCATAGACCATGCCGGGAGCCTCGAAACCGAAGGCCGAAGCCAGCAGCATCAGCACGTAGAAGAAGGAACCAGCCAGCATGGCAATCACTATTATCAGGGCCGTGGTCCTTGCCAGACGCTTTTTTCTCTCCTGGGTCTTAGTTACATTCGCCATTCTATCCTCCTAATTCATCTTCCCGGGCTTGCTCAGGATCTCGATATCGAAGCTGTTGCGGCTTTCGGAGAGTCCCTTGACGCTGAGGCTGTAGTCGATGGAGATCTTGTCCAGCTCCGCGGCGCTCTTTCCAAGTCCGCTGAGCTTATCGGTCAGCAGCTCCAGCCCGAAATTGCCGTAGGGGGTCACATAGATGCCGTTGAAGCGCTTGCCCTCCTCGAATTCCATCAGGTTTTCGTCGTCGCCCCACTCGGTGCTGCGTCTGACCTTGACCTTTTTCGGTGTGATGGTGATGTGGGTGGTGACGCCGCCCATGCCGTATTCCTCCATCTCCGGATAGACTATCAGGGTGCTGCGCCCCACGGTGCCGATCTTGCCCTCGGTTATGAATTCTATTACGTTATCTTCCTTAACTTCGCCGTCCTCACGGAAGTAGCTTTTTCCCGTGATCTTCAGCATTACATCTTCCATTGCCATTTTTGTTCCCCTTTTCGATCGTTTACTGTCCAAACCCCTTTGGATCTATTTTTTCGAAGCGGATCTGAGAAGCTCCGTCAGCTCCTCCCTGCCGAAATGGTACTTTTT
The DNA here is from genome assembly GCA_016284575.1 of Bacillota bacterium. GTDB lineage: Bacteria > Bacillota > Clostridia > Peptostreptococcales > Anaerovoracaceae > RGIG2707. The sequence continues at coordinate 12,338 of JAEEPD010000059.1, forward strand.
CCTGCAGAAGGTGCAGGAAAGCTCCGCCTCGCCGTCCTCGTCGATGATGGTCTTAAGGTCCTTTTCTCCGATGGACACCAGGGCCCTTGCCATGCGCTCTCTGCTGCAGTCGCAGTGCCAGCTGATCTGCCTGCGGTCCAGGATCTCGGGATAGTATTCCTGAGGCACATCCTTGAATATCAGCTTAAGAAGCTCCTCGCAGATCTGAAGCTCGCCGGGCTCCTTTCCCATGCGCGCTGTGCAGTTTTCCTTTGCGTCGTTTATGAGAAGGGTCAGGGAGTCCATGTAGAAAAGCATGTCCTCCAGCGCCTTCAGAGCCTCCTCGCTGGCGTCCGGCAGCACCTGGATGACCATTCCGCCGGCGGACTCCACCCCGCCGTCCACGCCAAAGCGCACCCCAAGAGCCACGCTGGAGGGCTGCTGCTCGGAGACGGTAAAGTACTGGGTCAGGTCCTCCGCTATCTCACCGGAGACCAGGTCCACCCTGCCCACATAGGGCTCCTTAAGCCCCAGGTCCTTGATCACGGTAAGAGTGCCGGCACCCACAGCCGCTCCCACGTCCAGCTTTCCAGGCCCCTTAAGAGGCAGGTCCAGATAGGGATTGGAAATGTAGGCCTTGACCTCGCCCATGCCGTTGGCCGCCGCCAGTATCTCCTGCGCGGGACCGTCACCCTTTATCTGAAGGGTCATGCGGGCGTGCTCGTCCTTGAGCATCAGCCCCATGATCCCTGCCCCTGTCATGGTGCGGCCAAGCGCCGCCCCTGCCAGAGGCGTGCATTCGTGGATGGCTATGGCCTCCCGGACCATTTCCGTGGTGACTGTAAGATAAACGCGGTAGGAACCGCTTCTGTCGACTGCTATGACTGTGTTCATGTTTCCCCTTCTATGTGACGGGCAGCCCGGGGGCGCCCGGAAATCCTTTTTAACTGAATAATTATTTTAACACATAAGGCGCCTTTTGTGGACGGATGTGATATATTATTTCGTGAAATATTGGTGAATTCGGAGGGCCCCGGGAGGAGCCGTTTATGGATATAAAGATAAACGCGTACGCAAAAATTAACCTCAAGCTCAAGGTGCTGGGAGACCTTCCCGGCGGCTACCACGAGCTGTATAATCACATGCAGGCCGTGGGGCTCTGCGACAGGGTCTATATCGACTATCACGACATGGGAGCTGTATCAGCCAAGGAGGCTGAAGGCTACCGGCCCCGGGTGATACTGCACCCCGGAAAGCCTTATCTTCCACGGGATGAGAGGAATCTGGCCTGGAAGGCGGCGGAGCTGATGCACCGGCGCTTTCACCCGGACAGGAGGGAGAAATTCTTTATCTCTGTGGAAAAGAATATACCCGTTGCGGCGGGTCTTGCAGGGGGTTCTGCTGACGGAGCCGCTGTTCTTACCGGCCTTGCCAGGCTCTGGGGACTGATACCGGGTTATGGCGAGGGCCCTGAGACTGCCAATGCAGACCAGCCCGGCGCTGAAGTCAGTGCTGCAGACAGGTCTGAAGCTGCAGCAGGCAGCCCAGAGCGTCCCAGCCTTCAGCAGCTTGAGCCTCTGATAGAGCTGGCAAAGGAGCTGGGCTCTGATGTCCCCTTCTCCCTGCTGGCCCAGAACGGATATCCGGCGGCAGTCGGGACCGGCCGGGGCACAGAGCTGGAGCTGGTCACCTCTGAAAGCTACAAGGTCCTTATCTACACCCCGAATTTTCCCCTGTCCACAAAGGCTGTCTACGGAGAGTTGAAGGATGGTGACGCCAGCGAATTCAACGACCTCGAGCCTCCCGCAAAGCGCCTGAGCCCCGAGATCGAAGCCGTGATGGAGCTGATGAAGGGCATAGGAACGCCCCTCCGCACCCAGCTCTCCGGCAGCGGCCCCTCGGTCTTCAACCTCTACAGCAATAAAGGCCCCTGCCCCTCCCTCAAGGAGGTCAAGGCAGCCCTTGCAAACCGCGAAGGGAACATCTACCTTGGGGAGACGCTGGAGTAGCAGAGGGCTTCGGTCATACGCATAAAAAAGGACGGCTTTTCGGCCGTCCTTTCTCGATTTCTGCGGTATTGCTCCCGCAAAAATTACACTATTTTTTCACTATTTTTCACTATTCGGCTATTGCTTAAGCACTGCGGCGAAGGCGGTCCAGCAGTCGTCGTGGAGGGAGTCGATTATCTCAAAGCCCGCGTCTTCTATGGCTTTGCGGCATCTGTCCTCGGTGCCGTCGATAATGCCGCTGCTTATATAAAGGCCTCTGCCCCGGCAGTGAGCGGCCACGTCCGGGGACAGCATCACCACAAGGTCGGAGATCAGATTGGCCACCACGGCATCGGCGTGGTAGTTAAGGCCTTTGGTAAGGTCCCCCTGAACCGCCTGTATTTTATCCTCGCAGCCGTTGATCCTTGCGTTGCGCCTGGTGCTGTCTATGGCCTCCGGGTCTATGTCCACCGCAAGTATGCGGGACGCACCCAGGCGGTCGGCGACAACAGAGAGTATCCCTGTGCCGCAGCCCACGTCCAGGACCGCATCCCCCGGACGCAGCCACTTTTCCATGAGCCGCACCACAAGATAGGTGGTGGCGCTGGTGCCTGTGCCAAAGGCCAGGCCCGGGTCTATGGAGATGACCTGCTCACCGGGCTTGGGGTCGTACTCCTTCCAGTCCGGCTTAACCACGAAGTGCTCGCTTATCCTGCTGGGGACGTAGTACTCCTCCCACTTGTGGAGCCAGTCCTGATCGTCCACGGTGGAGACGGAGGCGTCGTAGCTTTTAAGGAGCTGGGTCAGCCCCCAGTCTCTTCTTCGGATCTGGTCCGCGCTCAGCCGCTCTCTTGCTATCCCGGAGGCGCCGCGCTCGGTGCGGGAGTCCGAAGGGTCCAGATCGGCAGCCCCGGGTCGGCCAGCCCCGTCCCCGGCACCGGCAGCTCCACCTGAGCCTTCAGCACCCTCCTCCGCCTCTATGTAGAAGCAGACGCTGGGCCTTTCCCTAAACTGCGCCAGCACAGACTCGTCCACCGCGTTCCAGAACCAGCCTATGGACTTCTCCGGGCTGAAAAGCTCCGCGTCCGTAGGGTCGTTTATGATGATCTCCTCGATCCCCAGCTTTGCCAGCTCAGCCTCCAGTGCCTCCAGCCCCTCCTGTTCGCAGTATATCTTGTATTCCTTGTATTTCATGGTGTTTCCGTTTTATTCCCAAGGGCCTCACGGGGCATCTATTGCAAAAAAGTTCCCCGTAAAACCCCGCTACTCCAGGAAATAGCGCTTCCTCTGCTCCGTGCTCAGCGTCCTGCCGCCGATGGCCCGGTCCGCCAGCTCCAGCAGCTCATTTCCTTCCATGCATCTGAGCAGGTAAAGCACGGTGCCGTCCCCGGTCCTTCCTATCAGCAGGCGGCTGCCGTCAGCCGCTGCGTCCTGAACGAAAAGCTCCCTGTCGTGAAGATCCAGCAGGCAGAAGCCGTCGACGGCCCTGCAGACTGCGCCGTCCTCCATGTAGGCCCCGTCTCTTCCGAAGAAGAACTCGGCCTTGTCCTCCGCGGGGATCTCGCCCTCTGCAGGCTCGTAAGGCGCCAGTGTCTCTCCGTCGAAGCTGTACCAGGCTCCGCCGCCGTCGGTGCTGTAGAGCAGCATCGCGCTGCCGTCTGCATTCAGCAGAGTCCTGGTGACCCCCAGGATGTCCAGCTCCAGATTTTCTCCGCTCCTGAGGTCCAGTATGTGGGTTTTATTCGAATAGATATAGACCGAAAGCTGATCGCCCCAGCCGGGCAGATTCGCGTCTGTTACCGTGCCGCCATAGCTCTTCCACCACTGGTGGCCGGAGCCGGCGCTGGTCCAGGTCTCCGTATCTATCACCAGCACATACTGGGCGTCGTTCTGCACCCCGTGGATGATAATATACTTTCCCTGCCGTTCGAAATCGTTCGTCCACCAGCTGTCCTGAACGAGCTCGGAATGCAGCAGCTCCATGGTCCTTGAATCGAAGACATAAAAGACCCAGCGGCCGCCGAAAACGGTAAAATCGTCATCTGTCCAGACCGTCACCAGCTCAGAGCTGTCATCTGTTATTTCCTTTCCGTCCCCGTCCTTACCCCGGGCCTCCGGGTTGATGGTCTTCAGCTTTTCCCCTGTTTCCGCGTCGTAGACGAAGATCACGGACTTTCCGCTGTCATGAGCCTGGCCGAAGCGGACAATGAAGCGATCTCCCACCCTCGACATTTTATTGGCGTAGAGCACATTCATGCGGGATATGGTCTCAGCCACCGTATTCTCCCCGGTCCTGGTGTCCATCACGGTCAGATAGTATTCCTGATTCTCGCTCCTGTAGTACCAGAGCTTTTTTCCGTCCTTCGTAAGGACCGCCTTTGACGCCCCCATGATGCCGTTGCTCAGGGTCTGCGCCATGGCAGACTCGCTGCTCTTGTCCTGCCTCATCAGCCGGGACTTTTCGGGGCCCTTCAGCAGTATGTAGCTGTCGTCCAGAGAATTGCCCCATTCATCGTAGTTCACATAGCAGGCTTCTTCTATGTCGAAGTCCGCCTTGATGGTCTGCCGTATATCGCCGTAGGAGATGACAAGCACGGTATCCTCTTCGGAATCGCAGCAGAGCAGCGTGTTTCCGTCTGCCGAATAGTGCATGGTATCCACCGAGTTCCACTGGGTGGATACGGCCTCGGCCTTCTGCTGTGCCAGATCTATTATATAGAGCTTGTCCTGCTCCGTGGTGACTGCGATCTTGTCCTCCGTGGGGGAGGCGATCATGGACTCGAAATAGCTGCCGTCCAGCTCCTTGCAGCTTATCCGTGCCAGCTGCTCCTCGGAAACCGAATCCCAGATGAATATCCAGGCGTCCGAAAGCCCCACCACGTAGCGGCTGTCGAAGGAGCCGATGTAGTCGGAAACGAAATCCCTGCTCTGGGTGCTGTCGTATATGATCTCCCCGTCACTTCCGGGGATCTCGGTGCTGTAGCTGTGGATGATGCGCTCTTCAAAGCTCTCCGCATATGCGTTTGTACGGACCATAATGACGCTGGAGCTCCCCGGCCCGATTATGTTCGTAAGCACCAGATCGCTGTAGCGGTCGACACTTTCGGTGTTGGCAAGACCATCAGCCGGGAAGCGGACCAGATCCGAGAGGGAATTCTTTTCCGTATCGATCTCCCGGCTCCAGGTGTAGATGTTGTAGCTGTAGTACCAGGCAAATTCTGAAATGTCCCTCTCGGCTATCAGCCCGTCATCCCACCACTTGAAGTAAGTGTTGGGATAGAGCAGTGAATTTGTAACCGTATCCCCCGACATCCTGAGCATGCCCACGCCGGTGGAATCCGTGTAGACTATGCGGGTAAGATCGTTTCCGATCACCACCTGGAAGGGGGCCCTGTCAAACTTCAGGGGGTAGTCCTTCTCCTCGCCGTTTTCCAGCCTGAAGCAGGCGGTATAGCCGGGCAGGGATTCGGAGCAGACTGCCAGGGTGACAGAATTGGCCCGGAAGCTCTTTATGGGGAAATTGAGATCCGTAAGGGGCAGGTAATTGCTGCTGACCCCGGAGATCAAAGCGCTTCTCAAGGCCGCCACAGCCTCCTCCGCCACGGGGCGGTCTGGGTCGTCGAAGTCATCCGGGAGGGCTTCCCTTGCCAGCAGCGTGGCCAGCATGCGGTCCCCGCCGGAATCCAGCAGGTCCTGGGCTCCGCTGGCCAGGAATTTGGATTGGGAGAGCAGCGCAGCGTTCCTCTCCGCCGTTATCTGGCGGTTTTTGACCACCGCATAGCCCAGAAAGCCGGAAAGCAGGGCCACGGCAGCCGCAAGCACGCCTGCGGCGATGCGGGTCCTTCTCTGCCTGGCCCTCTGCTTAAGGTCGTCGAAATTGACCCCCAGCATGGGAGCCAGTATTCGCAGCTTCTCCTCCTTCAGCTTCTTGAGGGACTCCTCAACTGTGGCGCCCCGGACGTCAGCCGCCAGAGGCTCCACCTCCACCCGCCTTCCGTCCTCCTCCCTGAAGCGCAGCTGCTCCGGGAAGGAATCCGCGGGTTCACCCTCCGCCAGTATGGTAAGGATGCGGTCCCGCCTGCCCAGGGAGATGAAATAGTCCAGCTCCTCCATGCACCAGCGGGACTGGAGGTAGCGGGGAGAGCAGACGCATATGAGCCACTCGGAGTTCTCCAGGGCATGGTGGATGTCATCCCCCAGATCCACCGAAAGGGGAAGCTCGTCCTGATCCCTGAAGACCCGTCCCATACGGCTTATCCCCAGGGACTTTTTCAGCGCCCCGGGGATAGCATAGGTCTCGATCTGAGTATGCAGTTTTCTTGCTATGTCCTGATCCGGCGACTGATGCCGGTAGGATATGAAGGCCTTGTAACTGTACTGCTCCATTTTATGTTATGCTCTGCAAACAGCAGCTGCGATCAGCTTTGCGCCCTCCTCGATGTCCTTTATGCAGGCCGTCTCCTGAGGCGTGTGCATGTAGCGCAGAGGCAGGGAAACTCCGCCGGTGGGAACGCCGCCGCGGCCCTTGTGAATGGGACCGCCGTCGGTGCCGCCCACAAGGCACACATCCCTCTGGACCTTCAGCTTGAGGGCCTTTGCGGTCTCCTCGATGTGGGCCACCACCGCGGGATGGCAGATAACGGAGCTGTCCATGATCATCACAGCCGGGCCCTTGCCTGTGCAGCAGGTGGCATCGGCCTCGCCGCCGGGAACATCGTTGGAATCAGTCACATCAAATATGAAGGCCATGTCCGGATCGACACCGTAGCCTGCGGTCTGAGCGCCTCTGGTGCCCACCTCCTCCTGAACGGTGAACACGAAATAGAGGTCGTTTTCGCTTTCCTCCAGCTGCTCCATGGCCAGCAGCATCATGGCGCAGCAGGCCCTGTCGTCCATGTAGGGACCGGTGATGTACTTGCCATTGGCGCTTACATAGCAGGGGCTGTCATAGACTGCCACATCCCCCACCTTTACGTACTTTTCGGCCTCCTCTTTCTTGCTTACGCCCAGGTCTATGTAGAGTCTGTCGAAGCTAAGATCCTTGGCCTCGGTGCCGGAATTGGCGTGGATGGTGCCCACGGTGCCGTTTGCAAAGCGCACAGGAAGCCCCACAATGTCCATGGGAGCGATGCCGCCCAGCTTTCCGAACTTAAGATAGCCGTCCCCGGTGATCCTGGTGACCATAAGCCCCAGGGAATCCATGTGGGCCGCCATCAGAAGCTTCTGCGGAGCAGCCTCTGCCATATTGTCTGCAGAGGTAGGGGCCCTGTGGCAGATGAGATTGCCCAGGGTATCCACCCTGCACTCAAAGCCCCTGTCCTCGGCCATTTTCTTTATAACATCGCGTACCTGGCCTTCCCAGCCGCTGGGGCCGTAGGCCTTGCTTAAAAGTTTAACCAGTTCAACTGTATTCATCTAATTAGCCTTCCCTTCTGCTAAAGCCTCAACAAAAAGCTTTGCCAGCCTGTATGCATTGTCCATGTCCTCCTCGGAGGCGATGGTGGATGCGGAGTGGATATTTCTTACGGCGACGGAGATGTTAGCGACCCTAATGCCCTCTAAGGAGCGCTGTATGGTGCTGGCATCGGTTCCGCCGGCGATCTTCTGCTTCACCTGCCAGGGCAGTCCCGCCTCATCCGCAAGACCCGTCAGAAGCTCAAAAAGCCCCCTGTCGTAGATGGCGCCGCCGTCCACAAGGCCTATCACAGGTCCTGCGCCCACGACGGTTATCTTGTTGTCTGCGGAGACCGTGGGAAGATCAGAGCAGCTGGCGCCCTCGAAAACTATGGCGATGTCCGGAGCCACACTGTAGGCCGCCCCATAGGCGCCTCTGGTGCCCAGCTCCTCCTGGACCGTGAAGGCATAGGTAACATCCATGGGAAGCTCCTCCTTCATCAGCTTCAGCATCATAGCGCAGCCGAAGCGGTCGTCTATGGCCTTGGCCTTGACGCGGCCTTCGCCGAATTCGACGAAATCGCTGTGGAAGACCACCTCGTCTCCCAGAGCCACATTCTCCATAGCCTCTTCCCTGCTGGAGGCGCCGATGTCTATGTACATCTCCTTAAAGTCCGGAGCCACCTCCCTGTCCTCCTTGGTTGTCAGGTGGATGGCCTTAAGACCTATGACGCCGGGCACCATGGCCTGGCCCACGTAGACCTTGCGGCCCAGGACCACCCGCTTGTCTATGCCGCCCATGCAGGCAAAGCGCAGATAGCCGTTGTCCTCTATGTGGGTGACGATGAAGCCGATCTCGTCCATGTGGGCAGCGATCATGAGCTTTGGAATGGAGCCTTCAGCCAGCCTCCCCGCCTTTTTAGCAGCCTTTACGGCCTTGGGGGAAGCCTTTTTTACGATATACAGCGTGCCCATGATGTCCGTGCGCATGTCCTCTTCGGACACGCCGCAGTCCTCCATGGCAGTGCTTTTAATGAACTCCCTTACCGGGCCCTCGAAGCTGGATACTCCCGGCAGCAGGCAGAGCTCCTCTAAATATTCAAGCATGTTCTTACCTCCTCCCCGGGTTCAAGGGCGAATTCAGCCATCAGCTCGCCCAGAAGCTCCAGATCCCGCAGGTTTATGACCTCCTGGGGGGTATGCATGTAGCGCAGGGGCAGGGACAGCACCGCGGTGGCGATCCCCTCCCTCTGGGTCTGGACGGCCCAGGCATCTGTTCCGGTGCGGCTGGGCGACACGGTTATCTGCACGGGTATGCGCTTTTCAGCGGCAGCGGCGGTTATGCCGTGAGCCACAGCGGGCGCCACATTGGCTCCGATGGGCATTCTGGGACCCTCGCCCAGCTTTGAAATATAGTCTGTGGGCTTGCAGTCCGGGGTCCAGGCCTGGCAGACGTCGCTGGCGATGCACACGTCAGGATCGATGGCAAAGGAGGTCATGGTGGCGCCTCTGAGGCCCACCTCCTCGCTTATGGTCCCAACAAAATACACATCCCAGTGCAGCTGGCGATCCTTAAGAAGCTCCGCAGCGCGGCAGACAGCCAGGAAGCAGGCTCTGTCATCCAGGGACTTGCTGCAGACGCAGTCCTTTCCAAGCTCAAAGAAGGGTGAGCGGAAGCTTACGGGAGTGCCCACCGGGATCTCCCTTTCCGCCCTCTTCTGGCTCAGACCCACATCTATGCGAAGGTCCTTCATGGGTATGGATTTATTCATGGATTCGGGGCTTGCGCCATGGGGAGCAGCGGCTCCTATCACACCGAAATGGCGCTTTTTCGACAGCACGGTCACCTCTCTTCCGGGAAGCATCCTCTGATCCACTCCGCCCAGCTGGCCGAAGCGGAGGAAGCCCTCCTCGTGACCCGTAACTATCAGGCCGATCTCGTCGATGTGGGCGCAGATCATCAGCTTTCTGGCATTTTCCCTGCCGCAGCGCCTGATGCCCACCACGTTATACATGGGATCCACGTAGATTTCGTCCACAAAGGGCTCAAGGATCCCTGCGCACAGCCCGGAGACATTGCATTCGAAGCCGCTGGGAGCAGTCTCGGTGCACAGCCTCTCGAGATCATCAAGTATGTTCATTGCACTCCTTTCTGTTTCTTCTTTAAATAAGGCCGCCCTTTTGGGACGGCCGGAAATACAAGCTTATGAAGAACTAATCCCAAAGTCTGTCGGGATAGATTCCTTCCTTCTTTTTGTTGAGCATGGCATCCACCACCAGCTGACGGTCCTCCTTGTAGGTAACGCCGTACCACTTGTCGGGGGAATGGAGCACCTTCACATCCGCCTTGCCCTCCTGGATGAGCTCGGAGGTGACGATGGGAATGTAGAACTCGCCCTTTAAGGGGTTCTCTCTCAGGATCCTGTAGATGTTTTCAGGAAGCCTTGCCTTGAGCTCGGTGATGATGCTGGGGGTGAAGCCAAAGAGGTTCATGGACACAGGAGTGCCTACGGGCACATCGGTCCAGCTGGCGCCGTCATCCTCTGTGAACTGGATCTTGTCGCCGTTCCACTGGATCTTGGTGCGCTCGTCGATCTTCTTGAGATGGCCCTGATCATCCATGGTGCAGACCCCTCTTGCCACGCTGCCGTGCTCGGAGAGGGTGTTTTCCACCTGATATGCCACCATGCAGTAATCATACTTGTCGCCGTCCTTGGCATGGCTCAGGTAGTCGTAGATGGTCTTGAAGGCGCCGGGGCCGTAGTAGTCATCGGCATTGACCACCGCAAAGGGCGCGTCGATGATGTTTCTGGCAGCCAGAATGGCGTGACCGGTGCCCCAGGGCTTGACTCTGCCCTCGGGGATCTGTATGCCTGCAGGGATATCGGTCATGTCCTGATAGGCGTAGAGTATGTTCATGTGCTTTGCGGCACCGCGCTCCATCAGAGCCTTGAAATCCTCCTCGATCTCCTTCTTGATGATGCAGATGGCGGTCTCAAAGCCGGCCTTCCAGGCATCGTAAAGGGTGAAGTCGATGATGATCTCTCCGTTGGAGCCGATCTGATCTATCTGCTTGAGTCCGCCGTAGCGGCTGCCCATGCCTGCGGCCATTATGACAAGAACGGGCTTCTTGCGGTCCGGATCCGCCTTTTCAGATTCTGCTGCAGCTGCTGCAGCCTCAGCCTCAAGTCTTGCTGCCTCGGCCCTTTCAGCCTCCATCGCAGTCAGTCCATCCGCCATTTTGTTCACCGCCTCCTCGATATTTTCCCTGCTTGTGGAAAGATTCATGCGAACGAAGGGAGCAAACCTGTCGCCCCCGAACCAGCTGCCGTAATCGAAGGCCAGGCCGCATCTGTTTTCGCAGAAATCGCTGACCTCCTCCTGGGTCTGGAAATATTTATTCAGGCTGAGCCAGAGCAGATAGGTGCCCTGAAGGCTGCCCACCTCGATCTCAGGAGCCCTTTCCGCAAGCTGAGCCTTTACATACTCGTAATTGCTCCAGATCTGGGCCTTCACCTCCTCCAGCCACTCTCTGCCCTTTCTGTAGGCAGCGGCGGCAGCCACGTAGCCGAAGGCATTGCCGGAGCTCACGTGGATGCGGTTCTGGAAGTCCTTGTAGCGGGCCCTAAGCTCATCGTCCGGAATGATGATTATGGAGTTCTGGGCAGCGGCTATGTTGAAACTCTTGCTGGCAGAGGTCATTGTTATAAGGAAGCTGTCATAGTCCCCAAGGGTCGCTGTGGGGATGTGCTTGTGGTCCTCCCACTCGAAATCCTGATGGATCTCGTCGGAGACCACATACACTCCGTGCTTTTCGCAGATCTCCATCAGCTTTTTTATCTCCTCAGCGGTCCAGATGCGGCCCACGGGATTGGCCGGAGAGCAGAAAATGAAGAGCTTGACGCCGTTTTCCACGATATCCTGCTCAAAGCGCTCAAAATCTATGGAATAATCCATCCCGCTGCGGACAAGGTCGCACATTATGAGCTTGCGGTCGTTGTCCTTTACGGCGTTGAGCATGGGATAATAGACCGGGGTAAGGGTGATGACGCCGTCTCCCGGCTTTGTGAGCATCAGAACGCTCCAGTAGAAGCCGGAGACCACGCCGGGGCTGAAGCAGATCCATTCACGCTTTACATCATAGCCGTGATACATGCTCTCCCACTCGATGAAGGCATCGTAGTAGTCATCCGGGGGCATGGCGTAGCCCAGGGGAACATTCCTTGCATAGTCCGACAGGGCATCCCTGATGCAGTCTGCGCACTCAAAATCCATGTCTGCGATCCATAAGGGCAGCAGCTCGTCGCTGCCGTACTTCGACCACATACCGTCCCACTTGACGCTGTCCATACCGCGTCTGTCGATATACTTTAGACTCATATTCTATCTCCTGTTTGTCCGGAGACGCAGCCTTCTTATGACCGCCGCTTCCGGTTATTTTGCAACACAAAACCCGCTCTTTTGGAGCTTGTTAAGCTATATAATACCAAAAGAGCGGGGCTTAGGCAATAAAATGCGTGCGAATTCACAATAAACTCAAAGTGCAGAGGCGTCGCCAATCCAACGGCTTCCGCCGCGTGCAGCCTTCGTTTTACCAGCGCCTGCGCCTCCCCAGCAGGGTCAGACTTCCCAGAACGCCTGTGGCCAGGCCTATCAGCAGGGTCTTGGCGCCGAAGCTCAGCTTGCTTTTCTGCTGCTGCAGCCTCTGATACTGCCAGCTGCTTTCCTGCTTCTGCCTTGCGGCGCAGCTGCTGCATATGAAAATGCTCTTTCCGTCCTTCATGTAGTGATCTGCCGGCACGTAATTCCTGCCGCAGCTTTCGCAGCAGGTCCTGTAGTTATTGGCCAGAAGATGGTCAATGACGGGATCCACTGCCTCCGCCAGCCTTTCGGGCAGATGGCTCTTAACAAAAGCAGGCTTCACGCTGAGCTCAAGGCTGTATTTATCCACCTTGATCTCCTCGATCAGCCTGAACTGGTCGGCATTTTCCCGCAGGTACTTCCTGAGCACATCGTTGAAGGGGTCATCCTCGCTGGCGGCATTGATCTTGACAATATAAAGCCCGTCTTCCTTCCGAAGACTTACGTAATAGCTGCTGTAGACGCCTGCCCAGTCGGTCCCGTAGTCCCTGAGCTCGCCGCCGAGAGTGCGCTCTCTTATCTCATCGCTGAGCGTCAGCTTATCCTGTCCCAAAATTTCCTCCTTCGGACCCGGCTACGCCCAGGGGTCTCTGCTCTTGGGCTGACGTATGCCCACAAGAATGAACTGCTCCCACAGGAAATACTGACCGGTGGAGGGCTTCAGCCTCAGCTGTATCTGCCTTGGGCTGTCGGCGCCGCCGGATTCCAGCAGGACCTTGCAGTAGCTGGGATCCGCGTGGCTGTTGGGGTCGTCCCAAAGCTTCAGAGTATAGGGCTGATCCGGGGTGTAGTTGTTGTCAGGCGTTGCGCCGTTGAAGTAGGAGCGGGGGATGTAGTCCACGTTGTCCATGAAGCGGTCATTGATGAAGGACCAGTACATGGGGGTGAGTTCTCTGGGGCCGGAGAGCCAGGCAATCATGCGCTTTGCCTCCTCCTTGTTCTCCGGATAGAGGCAGAAGGCTGCGACCGCAAGGGCTGCGGTATCCGCGGGGCTCTTGAGTTCTGCCTGAGGCAGGGCCTGCATCTCCTCCAGGGTCTTCGGGAGCTTTTCGAAGCTTATCTCCCAGCTTGTTCCATCTTTATAATTATATGTTGCCATGTTTTACTCCTTCTTTACTTTACAAGTGAAGAACTGTTTGTCACAGATAGAGTATACCACAAGGCAGGCTTTTCATTGTGATTATTTGCTGAAATTGCAGGCGATCTGACAGATCAGGCCCTGATATCCGGGCTAGCTCCCTTTCCTGCTTCCGATGACAAGGGCAAGAAGGATCAGGGCGCAGCCAAGAAAACCGGCAGACCCAAGGCTTTCCTTCATGAAGAGGACCCCAAGAAGGCCTGCCACCATGGGATTCACGGCGCAGAGGAGACTGGTTTTTTCCGCGCTCACCTTGCTCTGAGCCACGGGCTGAAGCGTAAAGCCAAAGCCGGTGCAGACCACCGCAAGCAGCAGGATCATGGCCCATTCGGTGCCATTGTGGGGCAGGGTGGCAGTTCCGGTGATGAAGGACGCAATTGTTGCCAGAAGGGCCTGGGTCCCGACCTGGAACACGCCCATGGTAAAGGCGTTCCCCTGCCTCGACAGGCGGCTGGTCACCATGATCGAAGCGGTATAGCAGCAGGCCGCAAGCATAAGCCAGAGCTCGCCCCTGCCGATCTTAAGGCCCGCAGAGCTGCCTGCTCCCGGGAAGCCCACGGACAGAAGCCCCACGCCCAGAAGCGCCGTCAAAGCAGCGATAATAGCCCTTTTCTGAGGGAAGCGCCTTATCAGCGCCGCCTCTGCGATGGGCACCAGCACTATGGCTGTATTTTCGATGAAGGACGCCGTGGAGGAGGCTATAAAGGGCACACCGGTGAGCTCGCAGCTCATGGTTATGAAAAAGCAGCAGCCTATGGCCGCACCGCGGAGCGCATCCTTCGGGTCGAAATTCTTAAAGATCTGCCGACCGAACAGCAGCATCAGCAGTACAAAAGCCATCCCAAAGCGCAGCGACAGCAGCGCAAAGCGGGTTATGCTACCTATTATAAGCTTGTTGAACATGAAGGATGTGGCTCTGGCGGACACCAGCAGCACAAGCAGTATCTCCGCCCTCTTCTCCGTAAGCTCAAAATTTTTCATGATGCCTCCCTGCCGCTTTACTGCGGCAAATCGATTTGACAAGATGATACACGATGTGTTAATTTGAGTAAAGCGACATTAAATCATAGTTTATTTGATAATTTATCAAATCAGCGTCGCCAGCAGGCAGAAAACAGAACGGGAGCGGAAATGGACACCGAAAAAATAAAGGTATATCTTGAAGCCATAAGCTCAGGCAGCCTCAGCGCTGCGGCTGAAAGGCTGGGCTATACACCCTCCGGGATATCAAGGAGCATCGCAGCCCTGGAGGAGGAAACGGGACTGACCCTCCTGGAGCGCGGCCGCAGGGGCGTAAGACCCACGGCGGATGCGGAAAAACTGATACCCATAATGCGGGACTTCCTCCAGCAGGAGATCCGCTACATGGACATGGCGGGAAGCCTCAGGAACATGGAGACGGGCAGCATCACCGTTGGAATAAACTATGCAGCCCATTTCCGCGCCATATCCGGCGTGCTGAAAAAATTCGAGAGGGAGTACCCCGGCATCGAGCTGCGGACCATACAGGGTCTTTCCAGCGAGCTCACCCAGGCGCTTCAGGAGCATAAGGCGGACTTCATCATCGCCACAAAAAGGCCTGATTTCGAGTTCATAAGGCTGGCGGAGGACCCCATGGTGGCCTGCGTGCCGAAGGAGCATCCCTGCACGGCGAAGGGGATCTATCCGCTGCAGCGCTTTTCGTCGGACCCGATGATCGCAACCTATCCATCGGTCGACACGGACTACAAACGGGCCCTGCGGGACCGCGGGATCACCCCGAATGTCCGCTACACGAGCCAGAACGTATACGCCACCTACTGCATGGTGGAGGCGGGGCTGGGCGTTTTCATGTCCAACAGGCTGGAGATGGAGATGTATCAGGGCGATGCAGTGCTGCTGCCACTGGATCCTCCGGTCCTTCAGGAGATAGGGATCATGTACCGGGGCGAGGACAGTCTTTCTGTATCCACTAAGAAACTGCTTCAGATGATAGCCAGCGAGCTGGCTGAGGCATGAATCAGCTTCAAGATATCTGCCGGGCGATAGCGACCAAAGGCAATTCAAAACCCCGAACCAGCCGGTCCGGGGTTTTTCGTGTCGCTTTTGTCTTTACAGATCAGCGTCGAAGGGCAGCAGAGCTACTGTTCTTGCAACCTTGATGGCATTGGTGATGTCTCTCTGGTGCATAGCGCAGGCGCCGGTAACTCTTCTGGGCAGGATCTTGCCGCGCTCGGAGATGTACTTCTTAAGAGTATCAACGTCCTTGTAATCTACGGTAAGAGTCTTGTCTGCACAGAACTGGCAAACCTTTTTTCTGCTGACATAGCTTCTCTTTTTGTTTTCTCTTTCCATGTCTTGCTTTCCTCTCTGTTAATACTTAGAAGGGGATGTCGTCATCGGTGAGCTTGGTGAATGCACCAAAGTCTTCATCGTCGTTCTTGGCCTGATTGCCCGCGGACTGCTGGTTCTGGCTGTAATTGCCGCCGCCGAAGCTGTCGTTTCCGCCGCTGTAGCCGCCCTGGCTCTGACCGTTTCTGTCCCCTCTGTCAAGTGGCTCCAGTCTGTCGCAAACTACCTGATCGCGATAAACGGTCTTTCCGTTCTGATCCTGGTAATTGTCATTCTGGATCCTTCCCTGAACTGCAACAAGTCTGCCCTTGCCCACATACTTCTCAACGAATTCTGCGGTCTTTCCGAAGCAAACTATGTTAATGAAATCTGCTTTTCTTTCACCATTTTTATCGGGAACCCGATCAACGGCGATGCTGAATTTGGCAATTGCCATTTGAGAACCAGCTGCATAACGAACCTCAGGATCTCTTGTAAGTCTACCTGTCAAAGATACTGAATTCATAGTGCACCGCCTTTACTTGTCGTCCTTGCGAACGATCACATGTCTCATGCAGTTTTCAGAAATTCTAAGTCTTCTGTCCAGTTCCTTGGGAAGAGTGGGAGCAGCTTCGAACTGCATAACTACATAGTAGCCTTCCTTCTTCTTCTGGATAGGATAAGCAAGCTTTCTGAGACCCCAAACATCGGTAGCGGAAACTTCGCCTTCAGCTGCGATGATACCCTTAACGGTTTCGATCATAGCTTCCTTTGCGCTTTCCTCGAGATCAGGATCGATAACAAACATAAGCTCGTACTTATTCATTGTTTCACCTCCCTATGGCCTTGAATGGCTGCGGTTCTCCCCCGCAGCAGAGAGCCTCGCTTTCGCGAGCGCTTGAATATTGTATCACAACCCCACGCAAATGCAAGCGGTTTTTTGCGTTGTTTTATGGATTTTCAAGGGTTTGCGGGGCCCCTTCACAGCTGTCTGCAGCCTATGCGGTGCCGTTCCTTTCGGCAGCCTCCTTCTTAGCCATATCCTGTGAAGCCTGCACATCGATAATGGCGCGGATCACATTCATTTCAGGCTGGATCCCCTCATAGGCTTTTGCAAACTCGGGGTCCTTAAGCTGTTCTGCAAGATATTCTTTAAATTCCATGGTTTTTCCTCCTGACAATTGTCTTTTTACACATAATCAGGGCTATAACGGGCAGATGTGACAAACAGAACCGTCCCCGTTGTCACTTAGCGTTCCGGAGCTTTCAGGGAGCCTTTTTCGATGTTTTCCTGCAGGATCCGGTCGGTGATCTCCCAAATGGTCTTGGAGCCGAGGGCGGTCTTTTTCTGGCGCTCGTAGACAGGCGCTGCGGAGACGCCGTGGGCAACCCAGTCGCTGCCGCCGTTGCTGTTGTTCAGGATCAGAGGCTGGAGATTGTCCATGGCGTGGGCGAACTTTGCCTCGGGGGTCTCGAAGGCCTCGAACTCGTCGAACA
This sequence comes from Bacillota bacterium, assembly GCA_016284575.1. GTDB lineage: Bacteria > Bacillota > Clostridia > Peptostreptococcales > Anaerovoracaceae > RGIG2707. The sequence continues at coordinate 29,285 of JAEEPD010000059.1, forward strand.
GGGCCTTCAGCTCCTCTCCCTGGTCCTCCGGCAGCAGACCGAAGATCCTGTCGCGGGCAGCGTCCTCCCTAGCCTTCTTGGTCTTCTGGCTCTCGAAATCGTAAGCGTAGGTGTCGCCTGCGTCGATCTCCACCACATCGTGGATCAGACACATGAGCATCACCTTGCCTATGTCCACAGGCTCGTTGGAATACTCACGCAGCAGATAGGCCATCACAGCCATGTGCCAGGCGTGCTCCGCGTCGTTTTCTGCCCTGCCATGGCCCGAAAGGTGGGTCTGGCGGAAGATATTCTTCTCTTTGTCTATCTCTAAAGCAAATTCAAGCTGCTTTTTAAGTCTTTCGTCCATCTGTTTCCCCCATTTATATTCCCAAGCCCTGTGGGAGGACTTGGGAATCCGGTGTTTGCCTATTCAGCTTGCGGCCCTTCCTAATCCCTCATTACCGGACCTACGATGGCCTGCTCAGCGAAGAGCGCGGTGGTGCCGCCGGTGTGAAGGAAGACCACGGTGCTGCCCTTGGGGAGCCTGCCGCTGTCCAGGTAGTCCAGCAGCCCGCTGAAGGCCTTGCCCGTGTATACAGGATCCACCAGCAGTCCTTCGTATCTGGCCAGACGCCTGATTGCCGCGGTGCCTGCGGGTGAAGGGATCTCGTATCCCTCGCCCACGTAATTGTTGTCCACGCTGAAGTCCTCAGTGCTTACCCTTACATCGGATGCTCCCATGTGGTCCAGAGCCTGGTTTGCCAGGTCTGCCACCCTCTGCTCGTAGGCATCGTCCTTGAGGCCCACGCTCACGCCGATGATCTTAGTATCGTCATCCGCGAACTTCTTGCCTGCCACAAGGCCCGCCAGAGTACCGCCGGAGCCTGTGGTGGTGAAGAGATAATCCATGCGCTTGTCAGCTGCCTCCAGCTGCCCTAAAAGCTCCAGATAGCCGTTTACATAGCCGCAGACGCCCACCTCGTTGGAGCCGCCCACGGGCACGTCGTAGACCTTATGGCCCTGGGCCTCCAGCTCCGCGATGCGCTTGGCGGACTCTGCCTTCTGGTCCGCGTCGCCGGCCAGCACGTGTACCTCAGCTCCGTAGATGGAATCCAGCAGCAGATTGGCCCTGAGGTCGTTGGGGTCCGGCTCCACCACGGTGCGCAGATAAACTATGGGCTCCAGCCCGCAGATCCTGGCCGCGGTTATGGTCTGCATGGCGTGGTTGGACTGGGTGGCGCCGTATGTTATGACGTAATCATAGCCATTGGCCTTTGCATAGCCCATCAGAAACTCCAGCTTGCGAACCTTGTTGCCGCCGTAAAGATTGCGGCCCGTAAAATCGTCACGCTTTATCCAAACGTCGTAGCCTGTCTGCTCGGATATCCTGTCCAGCCGGTGCAGCGGCGTGGGGAAAAAGCCGATATTCACTCTTGGAAGCTCGGGAAATTGTCTGATCATAATGCCCTCCTGTAAGCTTTGTGCTCCGTAAACTGCCCGCCTGCCGGCCGGAAAGCCCGGGCGGCAGCTCTTTATCGTTATCATTACGATTTTAGCACAAGAAGGGAGCAGGGGCAATGCCATGCATAAAGCGCATGGATAATCACGTTTTCGGTATCTGTAAAAGTCCTCATAGCCTTGAAAAACAAAGACCTTTACTGTAAAATAGTCTGGTTATCCGCAGCTTATAAAAATTCAGCCTGCGGAAAAGGAGACCAGATGCTCAGATTCGAGATACCCGGCCGGGATGTGCTGGAGATAAGCACTCTGCTGCTGGATTACAACGGAACCATAGCAAGGGACGGCCAGCTGATCCCCGAGCTCATAGAGCGCATAAAGCTGCTGCAGGAAGACCTTCAGGTGCTGGTGCTTACCGCTGACACCTACGGCAACGTCCGCAGCCAGTGCCAGCCCCACGGCATAGAGGTCCGCACCTTCCCCAGCGCCGGAGCAGCCCGCTTCAAGGCGGAAATCGCCAAAAGCTTCGGCAGCGGCGTCTGCAGCCTGGGAAACGGCTTCAACGACGCGGAGATGTTCGACGCCTCGGAGCTTTCCATCGCCGTTCTTGACGACGAGGGCATCTGGGCGGGACTTGTTTCCCATGCGGACATACTGGTGAAAAGCCCCATGGACGGGCTGGACCTGCTGCTGAAAAAGGACCGTTTAAGAGCAACCTTAAGAACCTAAAATGTATTTACCCGGCCCCGGAGGGCCCCGCAACGCTTAATGAGCAGATATTTTCTTAAAAGAATAATACTTCTTTTGCCCACACTGCTGGCCATACTGCTGGCAGTATTTATGCTGCTCAATGTTACCAGCCCCGCAAGATTCAGCGGCTTTGGGATCTACAGCTCCGGCTACGCCGAAGGCAGCACGGACCTTCTGGACAGAGTTTTCGAAAGCACTCAGGCAGAACCCGGGCTCTTCAACAAATACCTCCGCTACTGCTACAACCTGCTGATACACGGGGAATTCGGAGCCAGCGACAGCATCTTCGGCATCAGCCAGGAGATCTTCTTCAGGCTTGGGATATCCCTGATACTGGCGGGCTTCGGCTTTCTCATCTCTCTGCTGATAGGCATACCCCTTGGCGTCACCGCCGCCATTAAAAACGGCGATGCCGCAGACAGGATCATCAGCATGGGAACCCTTGTAGCGGCATCCATACCCTCCTACACCCTGGCGGTACTGACCATGGTCATCTTCACCGTGCAGCTGCGCTGGCTGCCCCTTCTGGGCCTCAGCTCCTGGAAATCCTACGTGATGCCTATTATGGTCATTGCGGCCGCAGGCATCGCAATGACTGTCAAAATGACCCGCTCCGCGGTGCTGGAGGTGCTGGGAAAGCAGTACATAACCGTGCTCCACGCCAAGGGCATCAGCGAAAGGGACATCATTTTCAGGCACATTCTGAAGAACTCCTTCGTGACCATAGCAAGCACCCTGAACAATCTGGCAGCCCAGCTGCTCTGCGGCACCCTGATAGCGGAGAATTTCTTCGCTTTCCCGGGCATTGGCCAGCTGGTGTTCCGCTCCGTCAGCCAGGGCCAGCCCTACGTGCTCCTCGGGACCGTGGCGGTGCTTTCCGTGCTCCTTATGAGCTTCAACATTTTCTTCGATTTCGTCTGCGCCCTCATAAGTCCGCAGATCCGCATGGAATATTCGCACAAAGGCAGGAAATAGCATTTGAGCACTGAAAAAGCTTCAAAACCCAGCAGTCCTGCGCGCAGGGCACTGAAACGCTTCGCGAAAAACCGCCTGGCGCTCTTTTGCCTTGCAGTCTTTCTTTTGATACTGGTGGTCTGCCTCCTGGCGCCCCTGTTTACCAGCGAGGACCCCGCTGAGCTCAACCTCGGCAATACCAAGCAGAACCCGAGCCTGGCTCACCCCATGGGCACCGATATCCTCGGAAGGGATATTCTGGCCCGCATGCTCTACGGCGGCAGGACCACCTTCCGCATCTGCTTTGTGGCGATGCTTCTGTCCTCTGCCTTCGGCCTGTTTTTCGGCCTTCTTTCGGGCTTTTTCGGAGGCACCCTGGACCAGATGATCTCAAGGGCCAACGATGGTCTGGCCTCCATACCCACCTTCCTGCTTGCCATCTTCGTGGAGGTGGTGACCGGCGCGGGCAAAGGCAATTACATGTACGCAATAGCGCTGGCACTGACGCCGCCGCTTATACGCCTCACCAGGAATCTGGTCATGAGCATAATGGGAAGCGAATACATCGAAGCCGCAAGGGCTTTGGGTGTGAAAAACAGCCGCATAATTTCCGGCCATGTGCTTAGAAATATTGCAGGACCTGTCATCGTCCAGATCTTTTCGAATTTTTCCGAGGCCATACTCACCTGCACCATCATGGGCTATCTGGGGCTGGGAGTCCACTCCCCCCGCGTGGAATGGGGCACCATAATTAAGGACGGCTTCGGCTTCATACTCAACGCGCCCCTTCAGATAGCGCTGCCCTGTCTTGTCGTTTTCATCTGCGTGCTGACCCTCAACATAGTGGGCAGCGGCATCCGCGACGCCCTGTCCGAGGAGGAAGAATGATGCAGAAGCTTCTTGAGATAAAAGATCTGAGCATAGAATTCAGCTCCCCCAAGGGCACAGCCAGGGCCGTGAACGACGTCAGCCTGAGCATTGCCCCGGGAGAAAGCCTCGGCATAGTGGGAGAGTCGGGCTCAGGCAAGAGCACCATCGCCCACGCGGTGATGCAGCTGCTGCCAAAGTCCGCGAAAATAAGCTCCGGCAGCATTTTCTTCGAAGGCCGGGACCTTCTTCGGATGTCTGCGGCGGACCTTCGCTCCCTAAGAGGACGGGATATCTCCATGATATTCCAGGACCCCATGCAGTGCCTGGACCCCAGCTTCACCATAGCATATCAGCTGGTGGAGACCCTGCAGGCCCACGAAAAGCTGAGCAGGGACGAAGCCCGCAAGGCCTCCCTTCAGATGCTTCAGCGGGTGGGCATCCACAATGCGGAGGACATAATGAAGCGCTACCAGCACGAGCTTTCCGGCGGAATGCGCCAGAGGGTGATGATAGCCATGGCGCTGCTCACAAGGCCCAGGCTTCTGATAGCCGACGAGCCCACCACTGCGCTGGATGTGACCATACAGGACCAGATCCTGCAGCTTCTTAAGGGCTACGCAAGGGAAGCCGGCATGTCCATGCTCTTCATAACCCACAGCTTCGGCGTGGTGGCGGATGTGTGCGACAGGGTGGCCGTCCTCTACGGCGGCAGGCTCTGCGAATACGGAAGCTGCGAAAGCCTCTTCTATGAGGCCCGTCACCCCTACACCAGGGGCCTGCTGGAGGCGGTTCCCACCATGGAGCGAGATAAGGCTCTGCCCCTCCACTCCATAGACGGCGCTCCTGTGAGCGTTTTCGATCCTCCCAAGGGCTGCCCCTTTGCTCCAAGATGCAGCAGGTGCAGGGAGGACAGTCAGCTGGCGGAAAAATGCCTCGGCAGCATACCGCCTCTTAAGGAAGCGGCCCCGGGCCACAGCTTCGCCTGCTTTATTGAACGATGAGCGAGATTTTAAAAGTCGAAAACTTAAGCAAATACTTCCCCGCGAAGAACAGCTCCGGAAAGAAAACGGTTTTCAAGGCCGTTGACGGAGTGTCTTTTGCCGTGGAAAAGGGCTCCTGCTTCGGCCTGGTGGGTGAGTCCGGCAGCGGAAAGACCACCACAGGACGATCCGTCCTCAGGCTCATAGAGCCCAGCGCCGGCAGGATAATATATGACGGAAGGGACATAACCCGCGCCAATATGGCCCCCTACCGCAAGAAGATGCAGATAATATTCCAGAATCCGGGCGGCTCCCTTGACTCCAAGTATCTGGTGGGGGATGTGGTCGCCGAGGGCATGAGGGCCAACCGCATGTATGCCTCTAA